>JALSGY010000273.1 GCA_026982515.1 Paracoccaceae bacterium | reverse complement strand
GCCCGAAGGCTTCAACAAGGGTTATTACGTGCGGCCCACCATCTTTGCCGACGTGCGCAACGACATGCGCATCGCGCAGGAGGAGATCTTCGGCCCGGTGCTCTCGATCATCCCCTTCGAGAACGAGGAAGAGGCCATCGCGATTGCCAACGATACCCCATACGGGCTGGCCGCCTACATCCAGACCACCGACATGGACCGCGCTGATCGCGTGGCCGCCCGGCTGCGTGCCGGGATGGTGCGGATCAACGGCTCCGATATCGGCTGGGTGAGCCCCTTCGGGGGCTACAAGATGTCCGGCAACGGGCGTGAGGGCGGTCGTTTCGGGATCGAGGAATTCCTTGAAATCAAGGTGATCTCCAGGCCGTGAAGATCGGCGCCGGGGCTCGACCCTTTCGCGAGGCCCGGCGCGACTGTATAGGAGAAGGAGCCGAACCCGGTCGCAGGGCGGTTGCTTGCGGGCCGCTCACGGCCCGTCAGAAGGGTGACCGGCACCATGAACAGGCTCCTGCAGCTGCTTTCCGCCTTCTTTGCCGCCGTGCCGGATGCGCTGCGCCCCTGGCGCTGGCCGATCGCGCTGGCGGTGCTGGTGGGGACGGTATTTCTGGCTTTCGGCATCACCCGTTTCCAGATGGATACCAGCATCGACGCCTGGCTGTCGGACGAGGACCCGGCGGTGCAGGCGCTCGACGAGTTTCGCCGCCAGTTCGGCAGCGACGACGGGCTGTTTCTCGTCTACCGGGCAAGGGATGGCGACGTGTTCTCGCCTGCCTCGCTGAGCGCGGTGCGCCGGCTGACCGAGGCGCTGGAAAACTGGCAGGATCTCGACCCGGAGGCGCTGGGCGTGGACGGCGAGGTGCTTCAGGGGCTTGAACACATCACCCGCGTGCAGTCTCTGGCCAATGCCCGTTACCAGTTCAGCACCGGCGAGACGCTGGAAAGCCGCCTGGTGCTGCCGCCCGGCGACGAGGTAACGCCCGGGGATGCCGCACGCGCGCGGCAGGTTGCCATGCAGCAGGAAACCCTCAGGTTGTTGCTGTTTTCCGACAATGGCGAATACGGGGCCATCGTCCTGACCACGGATTTCGGAACCATCCCGGTGCAGGAGGAGGGCGCGGCCCAGGCGGCGCAGGATTTCGCACCTGACGAGCTGGACCTGGCGCTGGACTCCTTCGAAGTGGCGGTGGACGAGAACGCGGTGGTCCCGGAGGTCGAGTTCGAGGACACCCTGCCCGAGGTCTACACCGGCTTCATGGACGCGCTGAAGGCGGTCTATCTGCAGCCCGAATTCGCGAATGCCTTCGAGTTCTATCCGATCGGCACCGCCGGGATGATGGATTTCTCGATGGAGACGCTGAAACAGGCCGGGGTGCTGATCATGGTGGCACTCTTCATCATCGTGCTGCTGCTCTATTCACTGTTTCATACCGGTTCGGCGGTTCTGTGGCCGGTGCTGACGGTGGCCAGCAGCGCCATCTGGGTGTTCGGCGGGATGTCGTGGCTGGGCATCCCCTCGACGCAGCTGATTGCGCTCACCGTCATGCTGGTGCTGGCGGTGGGGATCGCCGACTGCGTGCACGTGATGAGCGAATACCTGCTGTTCAAGCGCGAGGGGCTGGGCCACGAGGCGGCGATCCGCCGGGCCTACGAGAAGACCGGCGTGCCGATCCTGCTGACCTCGATCACCACGATGGCGGGCATGCTGGCCATCGCCTTCGGCGGGGTCGGGCAGTTCGTGACCTTCGGCATTTCCTCGGCGCTTGGCGTTTTCGCGGCGCTGATCTTCACCGTGGCGGTGCTGCCGGTGCTGTTGGAGTTCTGGCACCCCCACCCGGAGGTGGCAAAACCGGCCCGCCGGGCCGCACGCCTGCGCCGGGTGCTTGCGGTTCTGGCCGGGCCGATACGGGCCCTGCGCTGGCTGTCGGCGAAAAGCGGGCTGAGCTGGTTGCTGGGTGCTGCCTGGCTGCAGCCGCTTCTCGACCGCATCCCCGAATTTGCCTACCGGGCACGCTATCCGATCGTTGCGGTGTTCCTGGGCCTGTTCGCCGTGACGGCCTATGGCGCAACGCTGGTGCGGATCGATTCCAACCTGATAGAGCTGTTCCGCCAGGGCACCCCGATCCGCACCGCCTACGAGATCGTCGACACCAACATGGCCGGCACCGGCAACATGGAAATCCTGATCGATCTGAAGGTCTCCGACGGTTTCACCGACCCGAAAGTCCTCAAGGCGGTGGCCGGGCTGCAGGCGGAGCTGATGGACCGCTATGGCGATTACGTGGTGCGCACCAACTCGCTGGCTGATCTGGTGAAGGCGACGAACAAGGCGATGAACGGCGGCGACCCGGCCTTCAGCCGCATTCCCGACAGTTCGCTGGCGGTGTCGCAGCTGCTGTTCCTGTTCAACAGCTCCAACCCCGAGGACCGCCGCGCCATCGTCTCGGACGACTATTCGCGCAGCCATGTGATGGTGCAGCTCCGCAACGCCGGCAGCAGCGAATACGCCCGGATTTTCGCCGACATCGATAAGGTGATCGAGGCCAGCTTTGCCGGACTGCGCGGCAGCTACCCCGACCTGAAGGTGGAGCTGACAGGCACCTATGCGCTGATGATGCG
>JALSGY010000272.1 GCA_026982515.1 Paracoccaceae bacterium | reverse complement strand
TCGGCCGCCGGACCGGCCAGCCCGGGAAGGGTATCGGGCACCTGCGGCGGGGTGTCCGGCAAGGTCATGGCCGCGAACTCCCGGGCCGAGATCAGCGACACTTCCGTCGTCTGGACCGGCAGCGGCTCGCTGGGGCGCAGGAAGGAGCCGCCGAACAGCGCCCAGGCGATCAGCAGCGCGTGCACTAGGCCCGAGATATATGCCCCCGTGTTCAAGGCCCCCGCCTATCCTTCGGATTCGTTCATGTCCGGGCCGCCGGTTTCGGTCACCAGCCCGATGTTGCGGAACCCCCCGGCGTTCAGCGCCCCCATGACCTGCATCACCCGCTCGTAGGGGATCGCCCCGTCGGCCCGCAGGAAAACCTTGTCGCTGCGCCGTTCGGCGGCGATGGCGCGCAGCTTCGGAACCAGGGCCGCCTCCTCCGTCTCGGTGTTCTGGATCAGCAGCCGACCGTCCGCCGTGAGGGTGATGGTCAGGGGCTCTTCCTGTTCGGTGGGCAGCGCGGTGGCGGCCGTCTCGGGCAGTTCCACCGGCACGCCGACCGTCAGCATCGGCGCCGCGACCATGAAGATGATCAGCAGCACCAGCATCACGTCGACCATCGGCGTGATGTTGATCTCCGACATCGGCTTGTGCCGGTTGCGCCTGCGCCCCCGCCGCCCGCCGTTGCCGTTCTTTCCGGTCACCCCCGCGCCCATGTCAGCTGTCCAGCTGCCGGCTGAGAATGGTGGCAAACTCGTCGGCGAAAGCCTCGTAGCCCGAGACGATCGACTCGCTGTCGGCGGTCAGCTTGTTGTAGAACACCACCGCCGGAATGGCAGCCAGCAGGCCAAGGCCCGTGGCCAGCAGCGCCTCGGCGATGCCCGGCGCCACCACCGCAAGGTTGGTGTTCTGCTGAATGGCGATCTGCTCGAAGGAGGTCTTGATTCCCCAGACGGTGCCGAACAGGCCCACGAAGGGCGCGGTGGAGCCCACCGTGGCCAGGAACGGCAACCCCTTGTTCAGCTTTTCGGCCTCCTTGGCGATCGCCACGTCCATGGAGCGGTCGATCCGCGCCTGGGCCCCGGCGATCAGCCCCCCGTCATCGCGGTGACTGCGCCGCCATTCCAGCATTCCCGCCGAGAAGATCTTCTCGGATGGGCCCTCGGGCTGGGGGCCGATCTGCTCGAACAGCTCGTCAAGCGGCTCGCCGGACCAGAAGGCGCGGTCGAACTCGGCCGAGGCCGTGCGCACCTTCCGGAAATCGAGATACTTCTGGATGATGATCGCCCAGGACCAGAACGAGGCCACGAGCAGCAAGATGATCACCAGCTTGACGGTGAGAGTTGCACGCATGAAAAGCGCAAGCATGGAGAAATCAATCTCCTGCGCCATCGCAAGGGTTTCCGTTTCCATTTCCACTGCTCTTTGTGTTGGCCGGTCTGCCGGCTCTGATTGACTGCAAGCTAGACGATTTCCAAGAGGAAATCCAACACAAGCCTGTCAGATGCGGGTGATTCGCCTACCCGCCGGCCAACATTCGGCGGATATTCGCTGGCAGCCGGGCCGGCTGGCCGGACGCGCGCAGCGCCACCAGCGTCACCCGGGCGGCAAACACAAGCTCCTCGCCCCGAAGCACCCTCTGGCGCAGGATCATCCGCGCGCCGGTAACCGCCTCGGGCTCGGTTTCCACCACGAGCTCGTCGTCAAAGCGCGCCGGGCGGATGAAATCAGCCTCCAGATGGCGCACCGCGAAGACGATCCCCGCCTCGCGCTTCAGCGCCACCTGATCCACCCCGAGCGTGCGCACGTATTCGGTGCGGGCGCGTTCGATGAACCTCAGGTAGTTGGCGTAATAGACGACACCGGCAAGATCGGTGTCCTCGTAATAGACGCGAAGGCGAAACTGGTGCGCCACGGCGGGCCTCTCTCTTCCACTGCCGCCCGAAGAGAACACGCCGGCGCGCCGCCGGCAAGACGGGACGGCCGCGGGTTGCGGATAACCGCGGAGATCTGTTCAATGGCGACGGACCGGGAGGTGGAGATGAAATCGCAAGAGGTGCTGATGCTCGTCGGGCTGGCGGGGGTGGTGACGGGTACCGTGGTGCAGCGTCTGGCCGCGGTTTCGGCCCCCGGGGGCGGGACGGACGCTTTGGCGATGTTCATGGCCGTGGCCTACCTGATGATGGCCGCAGGCTTCGGCGGGCCGCTGATCGGGCTTCTTCGGCGGATGATCCGGCGGCGCTAGCTCAGCCTGGGCTCAGCCCCCGCCGAACAAGTCATCCTGCCCCGGAGCCCCGGGGGGTTCCAGCCCCAGATGCGCCCAGGCCCTGGCCGCCAGCATGCGCCCGCGCGGGGTGCGCTGGATCAGGCCCTGTTGCAGCAGGAAGGGCTCGATCACCTCCTCGACGGCATCGCGGCTTTCGGAAAGGGCCGCGCACATGGTTTCCACCCCGACGGGGCCGCCGGCGTAGTTTTCGGCGATCAGCCGCAGGTAGCGGCGGTCGGCGCCGTCGAGGCCCAGGTGATCGACCCCCAGCCTGTCGAGGGCGCGGTCGGCCACCTCGCGGGTGACCAGCCCGTCGCCCTCCACCAGCGCGAAATCCACCACCCGGCGCAGCAGCCGCCCGGCAACCCG
>JALSGY010000271.1 GCA_026982515.1 Paracoccaceae bacterium | reverse complement strand
CCACCTCGCCCAGCAGGATCGCGCGCCCGTCGCCCAGCTGCGGCACCCAGCCACCGAACTGATGCCCGGCATAGGCCTGGGCCAGCGGCTCGGCCCCCTCGGGCACGCGGTTGCCGGCCAGCACCGCCAGCCCTTCGGGGCCTTCCAGCCACTCGGGGTCGATGCCCAGCTCGCCGGCCAGCTCGCGGTTGAGCGCCAGCAGGGCGGGCCGGGGAACTGGCACCGGTGCCTGGCGCACGAACAGGCGTTCGGGCAGCCGGGCATAGCTGTTGTCGAAGGCAATCGGCGCGCGCGTTTCCATGAGCTCAGTCTAGCAGGCGCGACATAGGCTGGTAACCCTCGTGCGGGGCAAGGCCGGCCCGCGCGAAAACCCCACGCGCCCGGCTGCCGGGGGGCAGGCGCACCTCGAGCGACTTCACGCCGTGTCCGGCCAGCGCCGGTATCAGCGCGGCCAGAACCTCGCCCCCCATGCCCCGCCCGCGGACATTGGGGCGGATGTGGAACTGGTCGATGGTGGCGGTGATGCCCCCCGCCTGCAGCGAATATCCGAAGGAGATGACGATATGGCCCACCGGCGCCCGCTGCGGGCCGATCAGATAGGCCACGCCGTGGGGCAGCCCCTCGAGCAGCGGCGCGAGGGCCCCGCGCAGGGCCTGCGGATCGGGGGTATGGCCGGCCTCGGCGAGGCAGGCGGCGGCCATCGGCAGCAGCCTGTCCATGTCCTCGGGGGTGCACAGATGCAGCGCCGCGCTCACAGCCGGGCCAGGCGCTGGGTGAGCAGGGCGAAGAAGGCCTCGGCGTCGATGTCGCCCATGAAGGTGGCGTTCGGCGCGCGGTCGGTGACGCCCCACCAGTCGGCCACCGTCATGCCGCGGGTCAGCTCGCTGGCGGTCTCGATTTCCACGTTGATGTGACGGCCCGAGAACAGCTCGGGGCGCAGCAGCCAGGCGATCACCGTGGGGTCGTGCAACGGCGCACCTTCGGAGCCGTATTTCTCCAGATCGAAACGCTCGAAGAAACGGGTCCAGCTGGCCACCACCTCGCCGACCCGGGTGCCCAGTGCGGCGAAGGCCTCCACACGCGGCTTCGTCACCAGTGCCTTGTGCGTGACATCAAGCGGCATCACCGTGAGGGGAACGCCGGACTTGAACACGATTTCAGCGGCTTCGGGATCGACATAGATGTTGAACTCGGCCGCCGGGGTGATGTTGCCCACCTCGAAATAGGCGCCGCCCATGAGCACGATCTCGCGCACCCGCCCGACGATGTCGGGGGCGCGGGTGAAGGCGGTGGCGATATTGGTAAGCGGCCCGAGCGGGCACAGGGTGATTTCGCCCTCGGGGGCGGCGCGCAGCGCATCGATGAGGAAATCCACCGCATGGGCGGGTTGCAGCTTCATCGCCGGATCGGGCAGGGCGACCCCGTCAAGGCCCGTCTTGCCGTGCACATGTTCGGCGGTGACCAGCCGGCGCCTGAGCGGGGCCTCGCAGCCGGCAAATACCGGAACATCAATATTGCCCGCCAGTTCACAGACGATGCGGGCATTTTTCGATGTCAGCGCCAGCGGCACGTTGCCCGCCACGGCGGTGATGCCCAGCACCTCCAGCTCTTCGGGGCTGGCCAGCGCCAGGAGGATCGCCACGGCATCGTCCTGGCCGGGATCGGTATCGATGATGATCTTGCGCGCCATGGCGGTTTTCTATCCTCTTCCGCGCCGCTTCGCCAGCCGAAAGCCGCCGGCTCAGCGCCTGCGAAACAACGAGGTCTGGAACTTCTGGATGTTGCCGGCCGGGGTGCGGTGATCGTGGCGGCGGGCATGAAGCGGGACGAACTGCCCCGGCGCGTGGCGCTCCAGCTCGTCCGCCAGCTCTTGTGGCGCATAGCGCTGCACCGGCAGGCCCGAGCATTTCTCGGGCCCGTCATCGGCGAAGGTGGAGATCAGTGCCAGCCCGCCGGGGGCCAGGGCCCGCGCCATGCGTGCGACATAGGCCGCCCGGTCGGCCGGATCGGTGAGGAAGTGAAACACCGCCCGGTCATGCCACAGGGCATATGTCCGATCGGGTTCCCAGGTGGTGACATCGGCGGCGATCCAGGAGACCTGCCTGCCGTTCTCGCCCATCCTCGCGCGGTTGCGTGCCAGCGCCTGTTGCGAGAGGTCCAGAACGCTCACCGGGCCGTATCCTTCCGCCACCAGGGATTCGGCCAGGCGGGAGGTGCCCCCGCCCACGTCGATGACCGCCTGCCCGGGGGCGAGGCGGGCGCGGATGATTTCCAGTGCCGTTTCCGGGGCGTCCTCATGCCAGGTGAGCGCGCTGTCTTCGCGCCCGGCATAGACCTTGTTCCAGTGTTCGCGGGAATGGCTCATCGAATCTCCTTTCGTAACGCCGATCCCGGCGGGGATGCGTGAGGCATCCCCGCCGGGGCCGTTTCGCGGCCGGGGGAGGAAGGTTCAGCCGTCGAAATCAACCTCTTCGATAAGCCGAAGCGCAGTGGGGCGCAGGCGGGCCAGATCCATCAGGTTCACGTTGTCGGGGGTGAAGCTGCCCCAGCTGGCCACCAGATCGGAGGGTTTGCTGCCCGGCGCCACGGGATATTCGTAATTGGCCTCGGCATAGAT
>JALSGY010000270.1 GCA_026982515.1 Paracoccaceae bacterium | reverse complement strand
CGAAAACGGCTGGGGGCTGACGGTGGCCGGGCTTTCGGCACGGTACCGCCGGCGCATCCGGCTGTTCCATCGGGTGGAAATGCGCAGCCGGGTTGTGGGATGGGACGAGCGCTTCTTCTACGTGGAACAATCCATGTGGAAGGATGAGGCCAGCTGCACCACCCATGTGCTGGTGCGCCTGGCGGTGACGGGCCCGGGCGGGATCGTGGCACCGGCGCAGGTGCTGGCCGCGATGGGGCACGGCGGGGCGCAGGCCGTGCTGCCCGGCTGGGTGCGCGCCTGGAGCGAGGCCGAGGCGAAGCGGCCCTGGCCGCCGGAAATGTAGGATACACGTTATTCTTGCGCTTGGCCGCCTTTGGCTGTTCTATCCGGTGAAAACGCCGGACAGGGACAGGCATGACAACAATTTCCGAAAGAAAGCGCATCTTCGGCTGGATGATGTTCGACTGGGCCAGCCAGCCCTTCTACACGCTTGTGCTGACCTTCATCTTCGGCCCCTATTTCGCGGCCGTGGCCACGGAATATTTCATGTCCACCGGCCTGGCCGAGAACGTGGCCGATGCACGGGCGCAAAGCGTGTGGTCGCTCGGGCAGACGGTGACGGGGCTGCTGATCGCTTTCACCGCGCCGGTGATGGGCGCCTTTGCCGACAACACCGGGCGGCGGATACCGTGGATCATCGCCTTTTCGGGGCTTTACGTGGCCGGCACCTGGGGCCTGTGGTGGATGATGCCCGATGGCTCGACCCTGTGGATTTCGCTCGTTTCCTTCGGAATCGGGATGATCGGGGCGGAATATGCCCTGATCTTCATCAACGCGATGCTGCCCGATCTGGGCGATGGCGGCGAGGTGGGGCGGATTTCCGGCTCGGGCATGGCCCTGGGATATGCCGGCGGCGTGACGGCGCTGTTCATCATGCTGCTGCTGTTTGCCGAGGGCGAAAACGGCAGGACGCTGATCGGGCTGGAGCCGCTTTTCGGGCTGGATCCGGCGGCGCGCGAGGGCACCCGTTTCGTGGGCCCGTTCACGGCGCTGTGGTATCTTCTGTTCATGATCCCCTTCTTCATGTGGGTGAAGGACAGGCCGCCTGCCCATCGCGCCGGCACGAAAAGCGCCCTGGGCGAGCTGTGGAAATCGCTCCGCTCCATCGTCCGCAGGCCGAGCCTGTTCGCCTATCTCGGCTCTTCGATGTTCTACCGTGATGCGCTGAACGCGCTTTACGGCTTCGGCGGGGTCTATGCGACGCTGGTGCTCAACTGGTCGATCACCATGATCGGAGTGTTCGGGATCATCGGGGCGATCTCGGCCGCGGTATTCACCTGGATCGGCGGGCGGGCCGACAAGCGCTTCGGCCCCAAGCCGGTGATCCGCTTCAACGTGCTGGTGCTGGTGGGTGTCACCACGGTGATCGTCGGCATGTCGCGCGAGAGCTTCTTCGGCATTCCGCTGGCCGAGGGCTCGGCACTGCCCGACGTGGTGTTCTACATCCTCGGGGCCACCATCGGGGCGGCGGGCGGGGCGCTGCAATCGGCCTCTCGCTCCATGATGGTGCGCCATGCCCATCCCGAACGGCCGACCGAGGCCTTCGGCCTCTATGCCCTGTCGGGCAAGGCCACGGCCTTCCTTGCGCCGGCGCTGATCGGCATGGTCAGCTATCTCAGCAACAGCCCGCGGATCGGCGTCTCGCCGGTGATCGTGCTGTTCGTCATTTCCCTTGTCCTGTTGCGCTGGGTCAGGCCGGAGGGGGAAAGGGAGATGTGGGCCGGAGCTTCCCGACAGGGCTGAACGGGCATGCACCGGGCATGACGGCGCTTTCCCGCCGGGCCCGGCAGGTGGCCAGAGGTTGCGCCGGGGCGCAAAAACCGCTTCAAGTTCGGTAACTCCCGCGGGTGGCAGGCAGCCCCGCCTCAACCGATGAAGCCGAGGTACAATGCTCAAACGCGTCTTGTCCGTGCTGATCGCACTGATGGCTCTTGCGGCGGTGGTCTCTGCGCTTGCCCAGGAGACCGGCCGCGCGCGCTATGCCGGCAGTTTCCGCTGGCAGGCAGCGCCGGCGTGGTTCGGCGGCCTGTCTGGGATCGAGATCGGGCCGGAGGGGCGCGCGCTGCGGGCCATCAGCGACAGGGGCTACATGATCAGCGGGCGGATCGTGCGCGATGCGGGGGGGCGGATCATCGCGGTCGAGGATCTGCGCGGCGATCCGCTGCTCAGCCCGGACGGGCACGCCATGAAGGAATTCCGCAACGATGCCGAGGGGTTGGCGGTGGACGGACAGGGGCGGGCTTTCGTCTCGTTCGAGGGCCAGCACCGGGTGTGGCGCTACGACGAGCAGGGCGGCAATGCGGTTGTGCTGCCCCAGCACCCCGATTTCAAGGGGATGCAGAACAACTCTTCGCTGGAGCCCCTGGCGGTGGACGAAGCCGGCGTCGTCTACACCCTGCCCGAACGCTCGGGGATGCTCTCCCTGCCCTTCCCCGTCTACCGCTTTCGCGACGGGCGATGGGACCAGCCCTTTTCCATCCCGCGGCGCGGCAGCTTCCTGCCGGTGGGGGCGGATTTCGGGCCGGACGGCAAGTTCTACCTGCTGGAGCGTTATCTCACCGGCATCTTCGGTTTCCAGAG
>JALSGY010000269.1 GCA_026982515.1 Paracoccaceae bacterium | reverse complement strand
GCCGTTTCGCCCGCGCTGGCCGCGGAGCAGATGCTGGACTCTCTCAACCGGCAAGACCGGCAGGAGGAATGAGGCTCCTTTCCTTTTTCCTTCGTGCCGGCCTCCCTTTCGTGAAAATATCCCTGCCGGAGGCATGAAATCCCGCCCCTTGCGGGCGCCGACTCACTTGACGCCCTTCCCGATAGGGCCTAATAGCCGCAGACGGGATTCAGGGCGCTGCTCGAGGCAGTGCCCGTTTGCATTGAACACGGTCCGGAAGGGCCGCTGAAAGGACGAAGGAGCGCTCCCATGTCGCGCCGCTGCGAACTGACCGGAAAAGGACCGATGACTGGCAACAATGTCAGCCACGCCAACAACCGCACCAAGCGCCGGTTCCTGCCGAACCTCAACGAGGTGACGCTGATGTCCGAGACGCTGGGCCGCAGCTTCCGCCTGCGCATCTCGTCGGCCGCCCTGCGCACCGTCGATCACCGCGGCGGGCTGGATGCTTTCCTGGCCAAGGCGAAGGATTCGGATCTTTCGCCCAATGCCCTGAAGATCAAGAAGGAAATCGCCAAGGCCCAGGCCGGCGCCTGATCTCTTGCGCGCCTCCGGGATGCACGGCCCTGCCCTCGGCGGGGCCGTTTGCCGGTGCGCCCCGCCATGGCGTGTCTTTGCAAGGTGATGCCTGCCGGTCGGGTCGGGTTCAGATGATCTCGGCCTCGGGCAGGGGGCGACCGGCGGCCAGCCGCTCATATCCCAGGGGCGAGAGGTCCAGCGTGCGGTAGCCTCCCTCGGCGATCAGCTCGGCCACCCCGCGCCCCATGGCGGGTGCCTGCTGCAGCCCGTGGCCGGAAAAGCCGTTGACGAAGATAAAGTTCTTCACCTCCGGGTGAGGGCCGACGATGGCGTTCTGATCCAGGCGGTTGTAGGCGTAATGCCCGCTCCAGGCATTGATCAGTTTTACCGCCTCGAAAGCGGGGATGCGGCTGGCCAGCAGCGGCCAGAAACGCTCTTCCCAGATCTCCGGCTCCAGGCGGAAATCATCTGGTTCCACGGCGGTATCTTCTTCGGGGGCGCCGCCGAGCATGTAGTTGGCCCCGTCGGTGCGCACGTGAAAGCCCAGCGGATCCACCGTGAGGGGCAGATCGCGCGGCAGCGGTTCCTGCGCGCGGAACACGAAGGTGTAGCGCAGGCGCGGCTCTACCGGCAGGTCGAGCCCGGCCATGGCTGCCACCCGTGCCGCCCTCGGCCCCGCCGCGTTGATCACATGCCCGCAGCCTGCCCGGGTGCCGTCGGCCAGAACCACCGCCTCCACCCGGTTGCCGCGCCGCACGAGTTCCGTCACCTCGCCATGGTGAAATTCCACCCCGCGCCGGCGTGCCATGCGCCGCCACCAGTCGAAGATGGTGTTGGCGTCGAAATACCCCTCGTCGCGGGTGCCCAGAGACCCCAGAACGATGCCCTCGAGATTGAAGAAGGGAAACTCGCGCGCCAGCTCTTCGGCGTTCAGCAGCACCGTGCCCGCCCCCAGCGCCACCTGCATCCGGTGGTTGGCGCGCAGCCGCCGGGCCGCGGGTTCACTTGCGGCGAGGTAGAGATAACCGAAGGGGTGGGTGTGGATTTCGGGGGCGGTGTCGTCGCCGATGTGGTCGCGGAAACGGCGCACGTAGTCCACCGCGAACTGCGAGATGCGGATGTTGATTTCGGAGGAAAACTGCAGCCGCATGCAGCTGTTGGAATGGGCGGTGGAGCACTGCCCGTAGCTCGGGTCGCGCTCCACCACCAGGATGCGCCCGTCGAAGCCGGGATGGGCCGAAAGGAAATGCGCCACCGCCGCCCCCATCATGGCGCCACCGATGATCACCACGTCGTAGCCGTTTCGTTGCGGCCCGCTCATCCGCGCCCCTGTGGTGTTGCTTGCGGTTGGGGGTGTTCCATGGCCCGCCTCATCCGTCCCGTCCGTCGATCCCGCCGCGGCGGAAGATGCCCCGGCAGCCGGGTCGTGTCAATTCGCAAGGCGGAAGGCCCGGTTGCCGGGGGGTGTGGCCGTGCCACCTTGACCCACCCGCCATTCCCTTCCATATCCCCTCTCCATGACCGAGCTCAGCCATATCCGCAATTTCTCCATCGTCGCGCATATCGACCACGGGAAATCCACCCTCGCCGACCGGCTGATCCAGCTCACCGGCACCGTGGCCGAGCGCGACATGAAGGAGCAGCTGCTCGATTCGATGGATATCGAGCGCGAGCGCGGCATCACCATCAAGGCCAACGCGGTGCGCATCGAATACCCGGCGCGCGACGGGCAGACCTATGTCCTCAATCTCATCGATACCCCCGGTCACGTGGATTTCGCCTATGAGGTCTCGCGCTCCATGCGCGCCGTCGAAGGCTCGCTCCTGGTGGTGGATGCCACGCAGGGGGTGGAGGCCCAGACGCTGGCCAACGTCTACCAGGCCATCGATGCCGACCACGAGATCGTCCCCGTCCTCAACAAGATCGATCTGCCGGCGGCCGAGCCTGAGCGCGTGAAGGCGCAGATCGAGGACGTGATCGGCCTCGACGCTTCCGATGCCATCGAGATTTCTGCCAAAACGGGGCAGGGCATCCCGGACGTGCTGGAAGCCATCGTCAACCGCCTGCCC
>JALSGY010000268.1 GCA_026982515.1 Paracoccaceae bacterium | reverse complement strand
AGGTTTCCAGATCGCCCGGCTTGTTCGCATCGTAAAGGATCAGAGGGTGCATGTTGCCGTCGCCGGCATGGAACACGTTACCCACGTCCAGCCCGTATTCCTTCGACATCTCCCCGATCCGTTTCAGCACATGGGGCAGTTCGGAAACCGGAATCGTTCCGTCGAGGCACATGTAGTCGTTGATCTGCCCCATCGCCCCGAAGGCGGATTTGCGGCCAAGCCAGATCCTGGCGCTTTCCTCGGGCGAGCCGCTTTCGCGCAACTCCACCGGATCATGGCGCTGAGCGATTTCCTTGATCACCGCAAGCTGTTCGTCGATTTCAGCATCCGAGCCTTCCACCTCGACGATCAGCAACGCCTCGCAATCGGGATAGCCCGGGTGGGCGAAGGCCTCGGTGGCGCGGATGCACGGGCGGTCCATGAACTCGATCGCCACCGGCAGGATCCCGGCCCGGATGATGTCGGAAACGCATTGCCCCGCCACCTCGTTGGAATCGAAGCCGATCAGCACCGGGCGCGCGCCCTCGGGCTTGTGCAGGATGCGCAATGTCGCCTCCGTCACCACACCCAGCTGGCCCTCCGAGCCGCTGATCAGCCCCAGAAGATCAAGCCCGCCCGAATCAAGCCACGGGCCACCGATATCGACGATGGTGCCGTCCATCAGCACCATCTTCACACCCATCAGGTTGTTGGTGGTGACCCCATATTTCAGGCAATGCGCCCCGCCCGAGTTCATCGCGATATTGCCGGCGATGGCGCAGGCCAGCTGGCTGGAGGGGTCGGGCGCATAGAAGAAGCCATGCTCCTCAACCGCGCCGGTAACGCTGAGGTTGGTGCGCCCCGACTGGACCCGGATGAAGCGGTTTTCGTAGTCGGTCTCCAGCACCTGGTTGAGCCGCGCCACGCCGAGGATGATGCTGTCGGCCGTCGGCAAGGCCCCCCCGGCCAGCGAGGTGCCCGAGCCGCGCGGCACCACCGGCACGCCCTCCTCGTGGCAGATCTTCAGCACCGCCGAGACCTCTTCGGTGGAGGAAGGCAGCACGGCGGCCATCGGCGGGCACTTGTAGGCCGTCAGGGCATCGCATTCATAGGCGCGGGTTTCGGTCGGATCATGAATGACCGCATCTTCCGGCAATACCGAGAGCAGCCGCTCCACGATCAGCTGTTTTCGGCTGAGGACCTTCGGGTCAGGGGCCGGCATCTCCATGGAAGTATTCCCGTTTCTGCATATTGGTAAAAAAATATAACCAATTTGGCCTGTGCGCAACCCTGAATGAACAAATAACCTCCCGCAACGCGCATGTGAAAGCATGACGCTGCCTGAAATCGGGGGGGCAGGTCAGCAGGAACAAATGCCTTGAATGCATCCCGCCCGTACCGGTCACACCGCTCCCAGGCCCCTGGAATGGCTGTCAGCGCCTGTGCAGGAACGTCCCGGGGCTGGACGATGAACACCGCCCCTTGCGCAAGCTCTCTATCTCCGCCCCTCGCGCAGCCACGCCGCCACCGAGAGCATCGCCGCCACCAGCAGGAAAAGCCACGCCGGCAGCAGCGGCATGACCCGCACGTCCGTTGTCAGGTAGGCCTCTCTCGGGGTCAGCCCGATCCAGCCGCGCCCGGCGGCCACGCGCCCCGGGCGCACCTCGCGGATGTCGGGCAGACCGTCCTCCAGCCTCAGCACCCCGCCGCGCACCCGCCTCACCAGCGGCGCAAGCTTTTCCCCACTGGCGATGGTTTCCTCGAACTCGCGCGGCGCGGCCGGGCCTAGCGCGGCCACTGCCTCCAGATCGCCCTCGCGGAGGCGGTAAAGCCCGATCTCCGGCCCATCGAACTCGGCCACGAAGCGCCCGGGTGCCGCTTCGCGCATGGGCAGGACGCTCACCCTGCCGTCGGGCGCGGTGATCTCGAGCTGGCGGGGCCCCTCGCCCATGGTGCGGCGCATGACGGTCATCGTCTGGCCCTGCACGGTGGCGGTCAGGGCTTCTTCCTCCAGCTCCGGCTCCTTCATCGCCCAGTGCGCCAGCCTGCGCAGCAGCTCCAGCTGCGGCCCGCCGCCTTCGAATCCGCGGCTCCACAGCCAGGCCTGATCCGAGGCCAGCAGCGCCACCCGCCCCTCGCCCACCCGGTCGAGCACCAGAAGCGGCGCACCGCTCTCGTCGGTCATCACCGTGGTTCCCGAACGTTTCGTCACCTCGATGCGCCTGAACCACCGGCCCCAGCCCGGCCCCTCCTCGCCCCGGGCGGCGGGGGGCGCATATTCCTCGAGCCCCTCGGTCACCGGATGACGCACGCCCTCGGCCGACAGGCGCGGCCGGAAGCCCTCTTCGATCACCCTCGAGGTCGGCACCGCCGGCATGATCGCGCCCAGGGGCGAGCGATACAGGCTGTCGGCGCTGGCAAATGCCGGGCCGGCGGCAATCAGCACTGCGCCACCGCGTTCCACATAGCTGCGTACGTTGTCGAGATAGAGCGAAGGCAGGATGCCGCGGCGGCGGTAGCGGTCGAAGATGATCAGATCGAACTCGTCGATCTTGTCGAGAAACAGCTCGCGCGTGGGGAAGGCGATCAGCGAGAGCTCGTCCACCGGCACGCCATCCTGCTTTTCCGGCGGCCGCAGGATGGTGAAATGCACCA
>JALSGY010000267.1 GCA_026982515.1 Paracoccaceae bacterium | reverse complement strand
CCACATGCGCCTTCCAGAAGAGCCCGCTTCCAGCTGTGGATCATTGTCGGATGAATTCCGAACCGGCTCGCCAACTCGGCCACCGTCTGCTCGCCCTTCAGCGCTTCAAGCGCCACCTTCGCCTTGAAATCCGGCGAATGCTGCTTCCGTTTCGACATCTCTGATCTCCTTCTCGTGGAAGACCAGCAGATAACAAATCGTAGCTTACGTCAGTGTCCAATTTTTCGGGGGTAGCTCATACGGGGCGGGCGGGCAACCGGCCTTTCTGCCGACGCCGATGGCCTTCGTCAGCCCCGTCATGGCGAATGGAGAGAGGGCCGCACCCGCTTTCCGTCTGCTCTTGAACCCCGCCTTGCCCCGCACCGCGCCCGCCTCTAACCTTGCCGCGATGCCCGCTGCCCGAGGTTCGCCGCCCTTGCTCTACCGCCTCCTCATGATCCTTGCCTTGCCGGTCTGGGCGGCGGTTTTCGCGTGGCGGCTGGCGCTCGGGCGCGAAAGCGTGGCCGGGCTGCGCGAGCGCCTGGGCGGCAGAAGTGGTGTGCGCCCCGAGGGCCCGGTCATCTGGCTGCACGGTGCCAGCCTCGGAGAAATGGCCGCCGCCCGCCCGCTCATCGGTGAGATGCTCGCCCGCCTGCCCGATTTGCAGGTAATCGCCACCGTCAACACCTGCACCGCCCGCAAGATGCTGCGCGGCTGGGACGAGCCGCGCCTGCACGTGCGCCTGGCCCCGCTCGATTATCCCTTCGCCCTGCGCCGCGTCTTGCGCCACTGGCGGCCCGCGGCCGCGCTGACGCTGGAAAACGAGATCTGGCCACAACGCCTGGCCGAGTGCGCCGCAGCCGGGGTGCCGGTGCTGGTGGCAGGGGGGCGGATGTCGGCCCGCTCGGCCGCACTGTGGGGGCGCTTTCCGCGTCTTGCCCGGCGCACCATGGAAGCCATCTCCTTCCTGGCTCCGCTCGACGAGCCAAGCGGCAGGCGTTTTGCCGCCCTCGGCCTGCCGCCCGAACGCATCGGCGCAGTGCTCAACCTCAAGGCGGCCGCCCTGCCCCGGCCGCCCGACAGCCGGGAACTGGCGGCGCTGGCCGAGGTTTTCCCGCGCGAGCGCACCATCCTGGCCGCCTCCACCCATCAGGGAGAGGAGGAGGTAGTGATCGAGGCCTTCGTCACGGCCCTCGAACGGCGCCCCGAGCTGCGCCTGATCCTCGCCCCGCGCCACCGCGAACGCGCGCCGCGCGTGGCCCGGCTGATCGAGGCCCGCGGGTTGCGCTTCGCGCGGCGCAGCGAAACGCCCCTGCCGCCGGCGCATGCCCAGGTGTTTCTGGCCGATACCACCGGCGAGATGGCGCTGTGGTATGCCGGATCGGGGCTGACCTTCATCGGCGGCACGCTGAGCGCGCGCGGCGGCCACACCCCGTTCGAGCCCGCGGCCTTCCACTCGCGCATCATCCACGGCCCCGATACCGCCAACCACGCCGCCGCCTTCGCCGCCCTGCACGAGGCGGGCGCGGCCACCGAGGTTGCCGATACGCCCGGGCTGGCGCGCGCCATGGTAGCGCTGGCGGGCGCGGCCGAAAATGACGCCATCGCACAAGCCGCCCGCCGCGCCCTGCAGGGGCTGGCGGACAGGCAGGCTTCGCCCGCAGAGCTCCTGGGGGCGCTGGCACGGTTGGCGAACCTGCCCGCCCTGGCCCCGACAGGGCGCTTTGAAAAGCCGGGCGGGCGATGCTAGAAAGGGCAAAAGAGGCAGGAAAGCGGAAAAGCAGGTGGGAAAACACCTGAAGAAACGGGCAACAAGGCAGGACATGAGCGCCATCAAGCACCGGCCGATACGCCTTCGGGGGCGGCAGAAGCGCGACCTGCGCACCCAGTTCGGGGCGCTGTGCTACCGCATCCGCCAGGACAAGGTGCAGATCCTGCTGGTCACCTCGCGCACCCGGGGGCGCTGGATCGCCCCCAAGGGCTGGCCGGTGCCTGACGCCACCCCTGCAGAAACCGCCCTGCAGGAGGCATGGGAAGAGGCCGGGGTCGAGGGGAAGATCAAGGGCGACTGCCTGGGCATCTACACCTACACCAAGCAGCGCGAAGACGCAGAGATGCCCTGCGTGGTGGCGCTGTTTCCGGTGAAGGTGAAGAGGCTGCACGCCGACTACCCCGAAAGCCACCAGCGCAAGCGCAAGTGGTTCTCGCGCAAGAAGGCGGCGGCGGCGGTGGACAATCCGGAACTGGCGCAACTGATCCGCAACTTCGCACCTCGCAAGGCGAAATCCTGAAAATCCCGAGGGCACGTTGAATTTGCCGCCACCTGCTCTTATGGTCCTCAAGGACCGTCATACGGGTATCACGATGATCCGGTACGCTCTGAAATGTTCGCATGATCACGGCTTCGAAAGCTGGTTCCAGTCAGCCGAAGCCTTCGAAAAGCTGCAGGCGGCCGGGATGGTCTACTGCCCGCGCTGCAACGATACCGACGTGCGCAAGGCGATCATGGCACCGCGCATCCGCCCCTCGCGCGAGGCCGCCGCGCCGGAACGGGGGGCCGAACCCGCCCCCGACGCCCCGCGCATGCATGCGCTCACCGCGCCGTCCTCGCCGGCCGAGGCGGCGATGATGGAACTCAAGAAGAAGATCCAGGAAAA
>JALSGY010000266.1 GCA_026982515.1 Paracoccaceae bacterium | reverse complement strand
CAACGCCTACATGGAAACCGTCTTTCCCAAACAGGCGATCACCAACACCCTGGGCGCCTGGGTGGCCAAGCACGGGCTGCGCCAGTTCCGCCTCGCCGAGACGGAAAAATACCCCCATGTCACCTTCTTCCTCAATGGCGGCAGGGAAGAGCCCGAACCCGGCGAGGACCGCTTCATGCCGCCCTCGCCCAAGGTGGCCACCTACGACCTGCAGCCGGAAATGTCCGCCCCCGCGGTGACCGACAAGCTGATCGAGGCAATCGGCAAGGGCTACGATCTGATCGTGGTGAACTACGCCAACCCCGACATGGTGGGGCATACCGGCTCGCTGCCGGCGGCGATCAGGGCCTGCGAGGCCGTCGATGCCGGGCTGGGCCGGGCGCTGACCGCGCTGGAAAAGGCCGGCGGCGCGATGATCGTCACCGCCGATCACGGCAATTGCGAGATGATGGTCGATCCCGAAACCGGCGGGCCGCACACCGCCCATACCACCAACCCGGTGCCGGTCATCGTGGTCGGGGCGCCGCCGGGAAGCCGGGTGGCCAGCGGCCGGCTGTGCGATCTGGCCCCCACCGTGCTGCAGCTGATAGGCCTGCCCCAGCCGCCCGAGATGACCGGCCGGAGCCTGCTGCACACATGAGGGCGCTTGTCGCAGCCTGTCTCGGGGCGCTGCTGATCGCCGCCCCGGCGGGAGCCGAAACCGACCCCGCCGGCCTGGCCCGCGCTGCGGCCGAGCGGCTCGATGCCGCCCATGCCGCCCTGCAGCAGGCCAGCCGTGCTCCCGACAGGGTCAAGGCTCTCACCCGCACCATCAGCGCCTATGAAGAAGGCCTGGACGCCCTGCGCGAGGGGCTGCGCCGGGCCGCCCTGCGCGAGGCCGCGATCCGCCGCGAGTTCGAGGCCGAAAGCGAAAGGGTTTCGCAGCTGATCGGGGTGATGCTCTCGATCCAGTCCACCGCCGGGCCGCTGGTGCTTCTCCACCCCGGCGGGCCGCTGGGAACCGCGCGCTCGGGGATGATCGTGGCCGAAGTCACCCCGGCCCTGCAACGCCAGGCAGAAGAGCTGCGCGCCCGACTCGAGGAGGTGGCGCTGCTGCGCGCCCTGCAGGAAAGCGCCGCCGACACCCTGCAGGCCGGGCTGGAAGGGGTGCAGCGGGCCCGCACCGCACTTTCCCAGGCGATTTCCAACCGCACGGAACTGCCGATGCGTTTCGTCGAGGATCCGCAGAAACTGCAAAGCCTGATCGACAGCGCCGAAACCCTGGCGGGTTTCGCCTCCGGCCTGGCCGAGTTGCCGCCCGATGCGCAGGGCAGCGCCCCGTCCCCCGATTTCACCAGTGCCAAGGGCACCCTGCCGCTGCCGGTCTCGGGCACCGTGCTGCGCCGCTTCATGGAGCCCGACGCCGCCGGCATCGCCCGCCCGGGGCTGCTGGTCGCCACCCGGCCCCTGGCCCTGGTGACCGCCCCCTGGGCCGGCACCCTGCGCTACCGTGGCCCGCTGCTCGACTACGGAAACGTGATCATCCTTGAACCCCAGGCAGGCGTCTTGCTGGTTCTGGCCGGAATGGAACAGGTTTATGGAGAGGTCGGGCAGGTTCTGCCGCCCGGTGCGCCGCTGGGGCTGATGGGCGGAGCAGAGCCGGATGCGGGCACACTCCTGCTGAGCGCGAAAAACGGGACTGGCCCGGAACTGACAGAAACGCTCTATATAGAGCTGCGAATCGGCAAGGAGTCCGTCGACCCGGGCCCGTGGTTTGCCGAAACAAGGGAATAGGATGCAAATGCGAAAGTTCGTGATGGCCGCGCTCGGCGGCACTCTGGCCGGGATGATCCTCACCACCCAGATCGCCGGCCCGCTGATCGCCCAGGAAACACAGCGCACCGCTTCCGTCTACGAACAGCTCGATCTGTTCGGCGACATCTTCGAGCGCATCCGCGCGCAATATGTCGAAGAGGTGGACCCGGCCGATCTGATCGAGGCCGCCATCAACGGCATGCTGTCCTCGCTCGATCCGCACTCCAGCTATCTCTCGCCCGAGGCTGCCGACGAGATGCGCGAACAGACCCGCGGCGAGTTCGGCGGGCTGGGCATCGAGGTCACGCAGGAGGACGGCTGGGTCAAGGTCATCACCCCGATGGACGGCACCCCGGCCGATGCCGCAGGCATCCAGGCGGGCGATTTCATCACCGCCGTCGATGGCGAAAGCCTGCTCGGCCTGACGCTGAGCGAGGCGGTGGACCTGCTGAAGGGGCCGGTGGGCTCGGAAGTGACCATCACCATCGTGCGCGAGGGCGTAGACGAGCCCTTCGAGGTTACGATCATCCGCGACACCATCAAGCTGACCGCGGTGCGCACCCGGGTCGAGGGCCGCACGGTGGTCATGCGCATTTCCACCTTCAACGATCAGACCTATCCCAACCTCGTGGACGGGCTGAACAAGGCGGTGGAAGAGCTGGGCGGGTTCGAGAACGTCGACGGTTTCGTGCTTGATCTGCGCAACAACCCCGGCGGCCTGCTGACCCAGGCAATCAAGGTTTCGGATGCCTTCCTCGAGGCGGGCGAGATCGTCTCCACCCGGGGCCGCAACCCCGAGGACGGCGAGCGCTACAACGCCACCCCCGGCGATCTGGCCCGGGGC
>JALSGY010000265.1 GCA_026982515.1 Paracoccaceae bacterium | reverse complement strand
GGGCCATCGAGCGGGTGGCGGGGGGATGATCCGGCGGGAGGAATTTCCATGCTGATGCCACCGCTTACGGACAACCTGCGCGGCGCACTGCTGATGATGGGATCCATGGCTGCCTTCACCTTCAACGATGCCGCAATGAAGGCGCTGTCGGATGAGTTGAGCCTGTTTCAGGCGGTGTTCATGCGCGGGCTGTTCACCACTGCCGCGCTGGCCGCCTTTGCCGCGGCCACCGGCCAGCTTTCCCTCGCCTTGTCGCGGCGTGATTGGCGGCTTGTCGCGCTGCGCTCGGCGGCCGAGGTGGCGGCGGCGTGGCTCTTCATTTCGGCCCTGTTCAACATGCCCATCGCCAATGCCACCGCCATCCTGCAGGCGTTGCCGCTGACCGTCACCCTGGCCGGCGCCCTGTTTCTTGGCGAGGCGGTGGGCTGGCGGCGGATGACGGCGATTGCCGTCGGCTTTGTCGGGGTGATGCTGATTGTCCGCCCGGGAGCTGCCGATTTCAATGTCTATTCCATTCATGCCGTTGCCGCGGTGCTCACAGTGACAGTGCGCGATCTGGCCGCGCGGCGGCTGTCGGTGTCGGTGCCCTCGATGACGGTGGCGCTGGTGGCGGCGCTGGCGGTGACGCTCGCCTCGGGGGTGGCCAGTGTCGGGGAGCCCTGGGCGCCGCTCAGCCCGTTGGGCTGGGCGCAGCTGATCGCCGCCTCGCTGTTTGTCATCGGCGGCTATGTGTTTTCCGTGATGACCATGCGGGTAGGCGACATCGGCGCGGTGGCCCCGTTTCGCTATACCAGCCTGTTGTGGGCCCTGCTGCTGGGGCTGGTTCTGTTCGGCGAGTGGCCCGACGGGCTGACGCTGACGGGCGCCGGCATCGTGGTGGCCACAGGTGTTTTCACCCTGCTGCGCGAACGCCGGCTGAACCGGCGCGCCGCGCGGGCGGGCTGAACTGGCGCCGGCCCGCCCTTGCACCGGAAGCGGCGGTTGACAAGGCTACCGACTCCTCATATACGGCGCCCACTTGGGCCGGTCAGTGGCTTTGCTCCCGGCCCAATTACAGAACTGAAGTGGTCATGATCCGGGCCGTGTGGCCCCGATCCTCTGGAATTCCACCGCGTCGTTCCCGCGATCAATGGGGGCGCATGCGGTTTTTGCGTTTTGCGGACGCGCAGGACGCGGCCTGAGAAATGAACATGTGTTGCAACACGGGGAACGAACCGGAATGCCAACGATCCAGCAGCTGATCCGCAAGCCGCGGCAGCCGAAAGTCAAACGCTCCAAGTCACTGCACCTGGAGTCCTGCCCGCAGAAGCGCGGCGTGTGCACGCGCGTCTACACAACGACGCCAAAGAAGCCGAACTCGGCCATGCGGAAGGTTGCCAAGGTGCGCCTGACCAATGGCTACGAGGTGATCAGCTACATCCCCGGTGAAAGCCACAACCTGCAGGAGCACTCGGTGGTCCTGATCCGCGGCGGCCGCGTGAAGGACCTTCCCGGCGTCCGCTACCATATCCTGCGCGGCGTTCTGGATACCCAGGGCGTCAAAGACCGCCGTCAGCGCCGCTCGAAATACGGCGCCAAGCGTCCGAAGTAAGAGGAATAACAGATGTCCCGTCGTCACGCTGCCGAGAAGCGCGAAGTCCTGCCCGACGCCAAGTATGGCGACCGGGTGCTGACGAAATTCATGAACAACCTGATGATCGACGGCAAGAAGTCGGTCGCCGAGCGCATCGTCTACAACGCCTTCGAGCGCGTCGAGGACCGGCTCAAGCGCGCCCCCGTGGAAGTGTTCCACGAGGCGCTCGACAACATCAAGCCCTCGGTCGAGGTGCGCTCGCGCCGGGTTGGCGGCGCCACCTATCAGGTGCCGGTCGAGGTGCGCCCCGAGCGCCGCGATGCGCTGGCCATCCGCTGGCTGATCGCCGCGGCCCGCGCCCGCAACGAGAAGACCATGGAAGAGCGCCTGGCCGGAGAGCTGGTCGATGCCGTCAATGGCCGGGGCGCTGCCGTGAAGAAACGTGAAGACACCCACAAGATGGCCGACGCCAACAAGGCGTTCAGCCACTACCGCTGGTAACAAATCCAAAAGGCCCCCGAAATGGCACGCGAATATCCCCTCGAGCGGTACCGCAACTTCGGTATCATGGCGCATATCGATGCAGGCAAGACCACCTGCACCGAGCGCATCCTCTATTACACCGGCAAGTCCCACAAAATCGGCGAGGTGCATGACGGCGCCGCGACGATGGACTGGATGGAGCAGGAGCAGGAGCGTGGCATCACCATCACTTCGGCTGCCACTACCACCTTCTGGGAGCGCACCGAAGATGGCAAGTCGGCCCAGACGAAAAAGCACCGCCTGAACATCATCGACACCCCCGGCCACGTGGACTTCACCATCGAGGTGGAACGTTCGCTGGCCGTGCTTGACGGTGCCGTTGCGGTTCTGGACGCCAATGCCGGGGTCGAGCCGCAGACCGAAACCGTGTGGCGTCAGGCCGACCGCTACAAGGTTCCGCGCATCGTCTTCGTCAACAAGATGGACAAGATCGGCGCCGATTTCTTCAACTGCGTCGAGATGATCAAGGATCGTACCGGGGCCACGCCGGCGCCTATCCAGATTCCGATCGGGGCCGAGGACAAGCTG
>JALSGY010000264.1 GCA_026982515.1 Paracoccaceae bacterium | reverse complement strand
GTGCCCATATGCGCCGGCTGGCCGATGGTCTCGAGCAAAGCAAAGCCGGAGTTGCTGGCGCTGCGCCAGACGGCAGCGGTGCCATACCACGGTTTGGCGAACACCGCCGCGTAAGGGCGGTGCGCCGGCACCGTGTCTGCGAGTTGCGGCAGGTCCATCAGCACCACATCGGCCGGGCCGAAGACCGAGGGGGTGGCAAGCTGCGGCGCGCGGGCCTCACCCGGCGGCAGGTCGTAAAGCGCGGCATCGGTACGGATGGCCTCGATGGCGCGCGCGCCGGTGTCCGCCACGCGGGCGACGCGGTAGTCGATGCTGCGCCCGTCATGCTCCAGCGCGATCACGTCGCCCGGGTCCAGCGCCAGCCGCGAGGGCGGCAGCCTCGCCGTCAGCGTCTCGCGCCCCACCCAGGCCTCCATGAGCGCTCGGCGGCAGCGCCGGTCGGCTTCTTCGAGCGACACCGCCAGCGGGAAGGTCTCGGAAGACACGCGGGTGGCCTGCACGGTGGTGCGCCGGGCTTCGACGGTGGCCGCGTCATACTGCTCGTCGGCGCGCACCAGCTGCCACTTGAGCGCCTGGGGCAGTTCGGTCTCCTGGCCGCGGGTCAGTTCCATGACTTCGCCCTGACCATTGCCGACCAACTGGTCCGGCGTGATGGTCATGGCCGCCGCCCGGCCACGGACGCGGAACACGATCCGACCGCCGCTCTCGACCGCATCGAAGCCGAAGTGACGGGCCAGCACCGCGATCGAGGCGCGCGGGCTCTCGAGTGCGGCGACGGTGAAGCCGGGCACGATGTCGGAGAGTTCGGAAACATCGATGTCGCTGGTCGTCAGCCCCGCCGCCCGGCACAGGTCCCGCACCAGCGCGCCCAGCGAGACCTGCCCGAGCCGTCCGCCCATCCAGTGCCCCAGCCGCCAGTTGGCGGCGTCCGACCAGACATCGGCGCGCGCCGGGAAATCCGGGTAAGGCCGCGCGTCCCAGGTCCACAGCGCCGCCTCGGCGGTCTCGATCATCGGCTGGCTGGTCACGCTGGACAACGGGTTCTTCACCGCATCGCCCCAGTAGGAGAGCATTGCCTCCACGTAGGCACGCTGCACCGCCTCGTCTTGCCAGCCACGCGAGAAATACGGCAAGGCGCTCTCCGAACTCTTCGGGTCAAAGAACACGTTGGGCTGGTTGGTGCCGCGATCGACCGCCGGGCAGCCGAACTCGGTGAAGCGGATCGGCTTGGCCTGCGGCACCCAGCCCGTCGTCGACTTGCCGTAAGGCAATACCTCGACGCCATAGACGACGATGTCGTTGCCCACCGTGGCCGAGCGCGGCCCGATGCGAAAACCCGCCGATCCATCGAGACCGGCGGTGACGTCCATGGTGATCTTCCACAACCCCGGAGAGACTTCTGCCTGACTGGTGGCGTTGATCGTGTGCGCCCCGGGTGCGGTGTTCTCCCAGCCGCCAATGGTGCCGAAGTAGGAGGCATGATCGGCGCCGCCGCCCAGCGCGAGGTAAAGCGCGAAGTCTCCCGAGGTGCCGGGAGCGACATAGGCCGTAATGGTGACGCGCTCGCCCACCGTGAGCGTCCGATAGCCGGGCGTTGCCCCGTGCCAGGTGGCGCCATCTGAGGCGATGCGGGCCGGCGAGGTGAAGGGCCCGAACGTGCCGGTTGTGGCGGTGATGGCGACCGTCGAGGGGTTGGGGTCGTAGCTCACCGGATCTGCGGCATTCTCGAAGAACCCGAACCGCACCCCGCCGAGGCGGTCATGGTGGGGGTTCAACCACCAGCTCCGCATGTCCTTGGGGCGGAACAGCCACGGCTCGTTGTAGAACCCGTCCGAGATGGCCGTGCGGGTCTGCGAGGTGCGGTCAGCGCCCGTGGCATAAAACCAGTCGTATCCCTCGCCGCCCTCGATGTTCGATTGCAGGTAGTCGAGATCCCGCACGGACGCCCAGCCGGCCTGCGCATCCAGGTGAGCGGTGCCGTCCCGCCAGTCGGAGAGCGGCAGATAGTTGTCGATGCCGATGAAGTCGATGGCGGAATCCGCCCAGAGCGGGTCGAGGTGGAACAGCCGGTCCCCGGAACCGTCGGCAGGCTGGTGGCCGAAATACTCGCTCCAGTCGGCGGCATAGCTGATCTTCGTGCCGGCCCCGAGGATCGCGCGCACGTCTGCTGCCAGCTGCCTCAGTGCCGCCACCGTCGGAAAGCCGGTGGCGCTGTCGCGGATCGTGGTCAGCCCGCGCAGTTCCGAGCCGATCAAGAAGGCGTCGACGCCGCCGGCAGCGGCGCAGAGATGGGCATAATGCAGGATCATCCGCCGGAAGCCCCAGTCGGCACCGCCGGTCCACGAAACCGTTTCACCGCTTACGGCAAAGTCCGAGATCTGCGCATTGCCGAAGAAGGCTGCCACCTGCGTGGCCGCGTCGGCGGTCTTGTCCACGGTGCCCGCAAAGCCTGCCGCCGGCGAACAGGTGATGCGCCCGCGCCAGGGGTGGGCCGGTTGGCCCGGCGTGGCGGCGTTGTCGGAATAAGGATCAGGCAGCGTGTTGCCTTCCGGAATATCCATCAGCAGGAACGGGTAGAATGTGACCCGCAGGCCGCGGGCCTTCATCTCCCGGATCGCCTCCACAACCGCAAAATCCGCCGGCGT
>JALSGY010000263.1 GCA_026982515.1 Paracoccaceae bacterium | reverse complement strand
CGAACTTGTTGGGCATGAAGGCCGCCTGCGCCCCGCGCCGGCCCATGAGAACCATCGGCCGGGTGGCCGGGTCGCGCAGCACGATGACGGTGGCGGCGTCGCGTATGGCGTTGCTGTTCATCGGCCTGCTCCTGGTGACGGGCCGGCGCCTTCAGCCGTTCTCGGAGCCGAACCCGTGCATTCTCTTGGCCCACTGGAAGGCAATGATCATGCCCTTGAGCCTTGGCAGGAGATACAGCGACAGCGCCACGCTGCCAACCGAGAACACGCTGGCCAGCACCATCGGATCGGGGCGGAAGCGAACATAGGCCACCGCGAGCAGCGGCATCATGATGTGGCCGACGATCAGGATCGCAAGATAGGCCGGGCCGTCGTCGGCGCGCTGGTGGTGCAGTTCTTCGCCGCAGACGGGGCATTCGTCGCGCACCTTGAGGTAGCCCTTGAGCATCGGCCCCGAACCGCATCTGGGGCAGCGCCGCCGCCAGCCGCGCAGCACCGAAGCGCGAAGGTTGCGCTCTTCCTCGTCCGGGGCAATGTCCATCCCCCCCGCATCGGTCAATCCTGTCTGATGGCTCATGAGGCGCTCCCGGCCTGGTTGCGCGAACAATCTAGCCCCTGAATGCTGCGGAAAAAGGGTGTGAATCGTCCTTGCGTCGGGATGTCGCAAAGATTGCGTCCGGGGCCGGTCTGCCCGCGACGGAAAGTTTCGCCCCGTCCGTTGAAGGGGGAAACAGGCAATTTCGCGCTGTTTGCCACAGGAAAGGACTTCGCATGACACAGGCTGAATGGTTCAGAACGCTCGCGCTGGCGGGCATTGCGGCGGCGTTGCAGGAGGCACTGATGCGGCTGCCCGCGCGCCAGCGACAGGCGGTGGTGCTGCGGCATGTGGAGGGGCTTTCCAACCCCGAGATCGTCGCGGTGATGGAGACCCTGCTCGAGGTGCTGCGCTCCAGCCCCTTCGATGCCGAACTGGTGGGCAGGATCCTCTCGGCCCAGCAGAGGAAACTTTTCGAGCAGCACGAGATCGGCCTGCGGATCCTGCTTGCCGGTCTCGAGCAGATGAGCGACGCGCAGCGCGCGGCCTATGCCGACCGGCTGGAGCGGGTGTTGCGCGCCCCGCCCCGCAAGGGCAGGTAGGGCCTGCCGCGAAAGGCGGTCGCGCGCCTCGCCGCCTGCGCCGCTCAGGCCGCCGAGCGGGCGATCGTCACCTGGTTGCGGCCGCCCACCTTGGCCCCCATGAGCGCCCGGTCGGCGCGCTCGAACATCTCGCGGGCCGGGCCGGAGGGCATGCGGTTGGGCCGGCTCACCGAAAGACCGACGCTGAGGGTGACATGGATGTCGCCGTCCTGGCCGGGCAGGCGGACGGGCCGGGCCTCGGTGACCCGGCGCAGCCGTTCGGCTGCCGCGTGGGCCTCGGGCAGGGCGGTGTCGGGCATCACCACCAGGAATTCCTCGCCGCCGATTCGCGCCACCAGATCCTCGGCGCGCAGGTTGTCCTTCAGGCGGCGGGCGATTTCCTTCAGCACCGCATCGCCGGCCGAGTGGCCGTGCAGATCGTTGACCGCCTTGAAGCGGTCGAGATCCAGCACCATCACCGAGAAGGGCTTGCCTGTTTCCTCGGCCCGGCGCGCCACCCGTGCCAGATGCGGCAGGGCGTAGCGGCGGTTGTAGAGGCCGGTCAGCGGGTCCGTCACCGCCAGCTTGAGGCTGTCGTGCAGGGTGTCGCGCAGGCGGTCGGCGCGGGCCTTGCGGGTGATCTGGCGGGCCACGCGGGCGGCCATCTCGTGCCCCCCCAGCCCGGCCGGAACGGCTTCGCTGGCCCCCAGGTCGAGGGCGGCGGCCATGGCCGCGGGTTCGGCCGGGGCGTGCAGGGTGATGATGCCCGCATGCCGCGTTTCGGAGCGGCTGCGCAGCTCTGCCAGCAGGTTGAGCCCCTGCGCCCCCTCGATGTCCAGCACCACCACGTCGGGGGGCGGGGCAGAGTGGCTGAGGTGGTCGAGCAGATCGGCCGGTGCCACCATCTGTACCGATGCCCCGATCGCCCCCCCGATCCGGGCCGACCATTCCCCGGCCAGCGCCGCCGCGGCAGAGGCGATGAGCACCCTCGGCTTGTGCACGAAGCTGGCGGCGGGGTCGTGAAAGCCCAGCTCGGCCGCGGTGTCCGAGCGCAACCGCCATTCCCTCTCCTGCCCGCCCAGACGCAGCAGGCTGCGGATGCGGGCCATGAACACCTGCCGGTCCATGCCCTTTTCCAGCATCTCCTCGGCGCCGGCGGCGAGGGCGGCCAGGCGGGCATCGGGGCTGGCCTGCCCGCACATCACCAGCACCGCGATGTCGGCGGTTTGCGGTTGCGCCTTGAGCCGCTGGCACAGGGCCAGCCCGCCCTCGCCGGGCAGGTCGCAGTCGACGATCGCCAGATCGGGTGCGCAGTTGCGGGCAATCTCCAGGGCCTGGGCGGTATCGGTGGCCTGGACGACATCGTAGGATGCCGAATACAGCATCACCTTGAGGGCGATGCGGTTGGTCGTCACGCTGTCGGCTATCAGGATGCGTCCGGGCATTTATCCTCTCGATTTGCACCGAATTCGACTGGTTTTGTTCAGAAAACATTGAGATAGGTTAAAAATTGGTTTCAAACGGCCGGGAAGTGACCC
>JALSGY010000262.1 GCA_026982515.1 Paracoccaceae bacterium | reverse complement strand
GGAGGCAGGTGAGCGCATGATCCTCTACCGCTATTTCGCCCGCCGCTTCCTGCTGACCTTCGCCGGCATGTTCGGCGTTTTCTTCCTGTTCTACGCGATGCTCGACATGATCGAGATCATCCGCAAGTTCGGCGGGCTGAGCTTTGCCGAAACCGTGCGCCTGACCATGCTCAACGTTCCGGCCGGAATCTACCGCATCCTGCCGCTGGTGACGATCCTCGCCACCATCATGCTGTTTCTCAACCTGGCGCGCAGCTCCGAACTGGTGGTCACCCGGGCCGCCGGGCGCTCGGCCCTGCGTTCGCTGATCTCGCCGCTGCTGGTGGCCTTCGCGATCGGCGTCGTGGCGGTGACCGCCTTCAACCCGATCGTCGCCGCCACCTCGCGCCAGTACGAGGCGCTGGCCAACAAGTACCGCAAGGGCACCGAGTCGGTGCTTTCCATCACCCGCGAGGGGCTGTGGCTGCGCCAGGGCGGCAAGGACGGGCCGACGGTGATCAATGCCGGGCGCGCCAATGCCGACGGGACCGAGCTGTTCGGCGTCACCTTCATCGGCTTCAGCCCCGACGGGCTGCCGCGCGAACGCATCGAGGCCGAGCGGGCGCGGCTGACCGGCGGGGCCTGGCTCGTCGAGAACGCCAAGCGCTGGCGCTTCGTGAGCGGCGCCAACCCCGAGGCCGAGGCCGAGCAGCTGGCCCGCCTCACCGTGCCCTCGGACCTGACCCGCGAGCGCATTCGCGACGGCTTCGGCGCCCCCTCGACCATCCCCCTGTGGGAGCTGCCCGCCTTCATCGACAGCCTCGAGAAGGCCGGATTCTCCTCGCGCCGCCACCAGGTGTGGTTCCTCTCCGAACTGGCCCTGCCGCTGCTGCTGGTGGCGATGGTGATGATCGGCGCCGGCTTCACCATGCGCCACACCCGCTTCGGGCGCACCGGGCTGATGGTGCTGCTGGCACTGCTGGCCGGTTTTGCCATCTACTTCATCCGCAACTTCGCCCTGATCCTCGGCGAGAACGGCCAGATCCCCCCCTGGCTGGCGGCCTGGGCCCCGCCCTCGGCGGCCATCCTGCTGGCGCTGGGGCTGCTGCTTCACCTGGAGGACGGCTGACATGTCGCGCCCGTTCCTGCTGCTCCGCCTCGCCATGCTGTGGCTGACGCTGGCCGCCGCCCCCGCCACGGCCCAGGTGGCCACCCTGCTGGCCGACAATGTCGATGTCTCGGCCGGGCAGGTGATCACCGCCTCGGGCAATGTGGAGGTGCTTTTCGAGGGCACCCGCCTCAGGGCCGCGAAGATCGTCTATGACGCCAGCACCGGAGAATTGCGCATCGAGGGCCCGATCACCCTGATCCAGGGCGACAACATGATCGTTGTCGCCGACGCGGCGATGCTGGACGCCGATCTGCGCAACGGCATCATGCTGGGGGCGCGGATGGTGCTCGACCAGCAGCTGCAGCTGGCGGCCGGGCAGATCAGCCGCGTGGACGGGCGCTACACCCAGCTTTACAAGACCCGCGCCACCAGCTGCCGGGTCTGCGCCGGCAAGAGCGTGCCGATGTGGTCGATCCGCTCCGAGAAGGTCATCCATGACCAGCAGGAACGCCAGCTCTATTTCGAGGGCGCCGAATTCATGATCGGCAATGTGCCCGTCCTGCGCGTGCCGCGGCTGCGCGTGCCGGACCCCTCCAACAAGCGCGCCACCGGCTTCCTGGTGCCGCAGATGCGCACCACCTCGCTGCTCGGCACCGGGCTGAAGGTGCCCTATTTCATCACCCTGGGCGACAGTGCCGACATCACCCTCACGCCCTATCTCTCGCCGAAGACCACCACGGTGGAGCTGCGCTACCGCCAGGCCTTCCGCAGCGGCGAGATCCAGTTCGACACTGCCCTGACCAGCGACTCCCTGCGCCCGGGGCAGGCCCGCGCCTACCTGACGGGCACCGGCGCCTTCCGCCTCGCGCGCGGCTACGAACTGGCCTTCGACATCGGCCTGACCTCCGATCCCGCCTACCTGCTGGATTACGGATATTCCGATACCGACCGGCTGCAAAGCGACCTCACCGTCACCCGCACCGGGGCCGGGGAATACGTGCTGGGCTCGGTCACCGCCGTGCAATCGCTGCGCGCCTCGGAACTGGCAATCCAGGATCAGCTTCCCAACCTGCGCGGCGAGGCCCTCTACCAGCGCCGCTTCTTCCCGCGCCTCATTGGCGGCCAAGGGATGTGGCAGATCGGCGTGCAGGCCCATGTCCGCGCCTCCACCGCCGATCAGCTGGGCCGCGACGTGCTGCGCCTGGGCGCCGGACTGGAATGGAGCCGCGCACAGGTGCTGCGCAACGGCATGGTGGCGCGCGCGGGGCTTTCCCTCGAGGCGGCCGCCTATTCCATCGCCCAGGACAGCACCTACCCCCGGCAGATCGCCTTCATCACCCCCGCGCTGCAGGCCGAACTGCGCTGGCCGCTGGTCGCCACAGCATCCCGCGCGCCGCAGGTGCTGGAGCCGGTGCTGCAGCTGGCCTGGAGCGGCGGCGTCGGCACGGCCCCGCCCAACGAGGACAGCACCCTGGTGGAATTCGACGAGGGCAACCTCACCGCCCTGTCGCGCTTTCCCGGCGAGGATCGCGCCGAAAGCGGCCTGCGCGCCGCGGCCGGCCTGCGCTGGGC
>JALSGY010000261.1 GCA_026982515.1 Paracoccaceae bacterium | reverse complement strand
TCGGGCGTGGCGGTGCAGCTGCTGCTGAAGGCCATGTAGCGCTGCACGGGCGGTTCTGCTGCGGTGCTCAGAACCCGAAGCCTGCCACCCTCGGCAGCCATGTGGCAAGCGGTTCGAACATCAGCACCGCGGCCAGCCCGATGAGCATCAGAAGCACATAGGGCAGGGCGCCGCGGATCACCTCGGCCAGGGGCGCGCGGGCGATTCCCTTGATCACGAAGAGGTTCATCCCCACCGGCGGGGTGATCAGCGCCAGCTCCAGGTTGACCATCAGCAGAATGCCGTACCAGATCAGGTTCACGTCGAAGGCCATCAGCGCCGGCAGCACGATCGGGGTGGTGATCAGGATGATCGAGATGGTTTCCAGGAACATCCCGAGAATGAAGATCACGAACATCACCACCAGGATGAACTGCATCGGCCCCAGCCCCATGGCGGTGACGCTTTCCATCAGCTCGATGGGCAGGCGGATGATCGTCACCGCATGGCCGAACATCGCCGCCGCGGCCAGGATCATGAACAGCATCGAGGTGGTGCGCACGGTCTCATAGGCCGTGATGGCCAGATCCTTCAGCCCGAAGTTGCGGTAGATCACCGCCCCCACCAGCAGCGCATAGATGCTGCCGATGGCGGCAGCCTCGGAGGCGGTGAAGATGCCCAGATAGATGCCCCCCAGCACCAGCGGCGGCATGATCACCGACCACACCGAGCGGCGCAGCGCGCGGGCGCATTTGCGCCAGCCGATCCAGTTCACCTCGTGCAATCCCTCGCGCATGTAGCCCTGGGCCACGCACCAGGCGGCAAACAGCATCGCCATCAGGATGCCGGGGATCAGTCCGGCGATGAACAGCGCCCCGATCGAGGTTTCCGACACGATCGCGTAAAGGATCAGCGGCCCCGAGGGCGGAATCAGGATGCCCAGCGTACCGCCGGCGGCGATCACCCCGTAGGTGTCGGACGGCCGGTAGCCGAAGCGCTGCATCTGCGGAATGGCGCTGGAGCCGATGGTCAGCGCGGTGGCTACCGAAGAGCCGGAGATCGCCGCGAACACCGTGCAGGCCAGCACCGTGGCCACCCCCAGCCCGCCCTTGAAATGGCCCACCAGGGCATTGGCCGCATCGAAGAGGTCGTCCACCACCTTCGAGCGGATCATCACATGCGCCATGAAGGCGAACATCGGGATCGCCGTCAGCAGCCCGTTGTCGAGCTTGGCAAAGACCGTATCGGCAACCGAAGAGATGCTGCCGCCGGAAATCAGGGTGATCGCCAGCGAGGCCAGCGCCAGCCCGGCGAAGATCGGCATCCCGGTAAGCAGAAGGATGACCAGCCCGGTCAGGATCACGAATGTCATCATGGCTTGTGCTGCCTCACGAATATCAGATCAAGACAGCGCGCCACCGCCAGCAGGCACAACAGCCCGGCACCCACGAGCATGAAGGATTGCGGGATCCACAGTGGCGCCTCGAGGTAGCCGTCGGAGTAGATTCCGAAATCGAGCGAGAAGTGCACCGCGCCCACGCCCGAGGCAAAGATCGCCCCGGCGACCACCGCCACCGAAAGGTTGGACCAGAGCGCCAGCAGCCGGCGGCTGCCGCCCACGGCCCTTTCCGAAAGCACGTCCACGCTCACATGTTCGCCCTTGCGCAGCACCTCGGCTGCGCCCAGCATGACGATGGCCACCACCAGGAAGCCCGAAAGTTCGTCCGACCAGGTCAGCGGCCGGCCCAGAACGTAGCGGCGGAACACGCTGAATCCGGTGACCGCCAGCGTCAGCAGGACCAGCCCGGCACTGACCACGCTGGCGGCAAGAGCCAGCCAGCCGATGGCCCGGGTCAGGCGCGAGTCGGGAAATTCGGGAGAGGAGGCGCCGGGCGCCTCCCCTCCTGTTGCATCGTCATTCAGCATGGAGCCCGCGACCTACATCTTGTTGATGAGTTCGAGCAGCTTCTTCCCGTCCTCGCCGGAAGCCTCGGAGAAGGCCTTGTCGAAGGCCGGGGCCATGATCGCCTTGAGCGCATCGATCTGCTCCTGGGTGGCGATATGCACCATCATGCCCTTCTCGGCCAGCTGGTCCGGTGCCTTCGAGGCGGCCTCTTCGGAGGCCTCGATCGCCCAGACGGCGGCCTTGCGGCCTGCCTCGTCGATGGCGGCCTGCGCTTCGGGCGACAGGCTGTCATACCAGTCCGGGTTGACGTAGCCGTGGAAGTAGATCGAGAACAGCGGCAGCACCACCACGTGGTCCTGCACCTCGTAGTACTTGCGCGAATAGGCGGCCGAGATATCGGTGAGACCGGCGTCGATCACGCCGGTCGAAAGTGCCTGATAGACCTTCGAACCCGACATCGCCGAGGGCGCGGCCCCCATGGCGACGAAGCCCGCATCCGGCACCGGGCCGAGGCCGCGGATCTTTACGCCCTTGAAGTCCTCGGGCCTGAGCAGCGGCTTGTCATTGGAGGTGATCGCCGTGGAGCGGGTGGTGAACATCCACACCACGTTGCGCACGCCCTTGGTCAGCAGCTTCTCCTCGAGGAACCGTGCCGCTTCCGAGCCGTCCCATTTCTGCAGTGATTCAAGGCTGGACACCGCGAAGGGCCCAAGCGTGACGTTCATGATCGGCAGCGTCTTGCCCCATTGGGGGTTGATCGAGAAGGCGCATTCGATATCGCCCTTG
>JALSGY010000260.1 GCA_026982515.1 Paracoccaceae bacterium | reverse complement strand
GTGGTCAACGATGCCACGGCCCGTCTGGCGGCACTGCAGTCGGGTCAGGTGCACATGATCAACCGGGTGGAGCCCAAGGTGGTCGACCTGATCAAGCGGGTGCCCGGGGTGACGGTGCGCAATGTCTCGGGCCGGGGCCATTACGTGTTCATCATGCATGTCAACACGCCGCCGTTCGACAACAACCACCTGCGGCTGGCGCTGAAGCTGGCGATCAACCGCCAGGAGATGGTCGACAAGATTCTTCAGGGCTACGGCTCGGTCGGCAACGACTTCCCGATCAATGCTTCCTATCCGCTGTTCCCTGACGACATCCCGCAGCGCGAGTATGACCCCGAGAAGGCCGCCTTCCACTACAAGAAATCCGGCCATTCCGGCTCGATTCTGCTGCGCACCTCCGATGTCGCCTTCCCCGGCGCGGTGGATGCCGCACAGCTCTATCAGCAGCACGCCAAGGCCGCCGGCATCGACATCGAGGTCAAGCGCGAGCCGGGCGACGGCTACTGGTCGGAGGTGTGGAACAAGCAGCCCTTCTCGGCCTCCTACTGGAGCGGCCGGCCGGTGCAGGACCAGATGTATTCCACCGCCTATCTCTCCACCGCGGACTGGAACGATACCAAGTTCTTCCGGCCCGACTTCGACAAGATCATCATCGCCGCGCGGGCCGAGCTCGACCCGGTCAGGCGCAAGGCGCTCTACCGCGAAGCGGCGCTGATGGTGCGCGACGAGGGCGGCCTGATCCTGCCGATGTTCAACGACTTCATCGATGCCACCGGCCCGCAGGTCGCCGGCTGGGTGCCCGATGGCAATGGCGGCATGATGAACGACAAGGCGCTCATCAAGTGCTGGCTGGAGGCCTGACCGGCCCATGTCGGCCATCGTGAAACTGGTTGCCCAGCGCCTGGCGCTGGGCCTTCTCCTGCTGCTCGCGGTTTCCGTCCTGATCTTCGCGGGCACCCAGATCCTGCCTGGGGATGTGGCCCAGAGCATTCTCGGCCAGTCCGCCACCCCCACCGCCCTGGCCAACCTGCGCGAGGAGCTGGGGCTGAACGATCCAGCCTGGCTGCGCTACCTGCGCTGGCTGGGGGGCGTGCTGACCGGCGATCTGGGCACGGCGCTGTCCAACGGGCAGGATATTTCCGAAGCGATCGGCAGGCGGCTGGGCAACACCCTGTTCCTGGCCTTCTGGGCGGCGGCGGTGGCGGTGCCGCTGGCGATCACGCTGGGGCTGATCGCGGTGCGCTACCGCAACCGCTGGCCCGACAGGCTGATCTCGGGGCTGACGCTGGCCTCGATCTCGCTGCCCGAGTTCTTCATCGGTTACGTGCTGATCTTCTTCTTCGGGGTGAAGCTGCGCTGGTTTCCATCGGTTGCCACCGTCTATGACGGCATGAGCCTGTGGGAGAAGCTCAATGCCATCGCCCTGCCGGTCACGGTGCTTACCCTGGTGGTGCTGGCGCACATGATGCGCATGACCCGGGCCGCGATCCTCAACGTGATGCAGTCGGCCTATATCGAGACCGCCGAGCTCAAGGGCCTGAGCCAGTTCAGGGTGATCTTCCGCCACGCCTTCCCCAACGCCATCGCCCCGATCGTCAACGTGGTGATGATCAACCTCGCCTATCTGGTTGTCGGCGTGGTGGTGGTGGAGGTGATCTTCGTCTACCCCGGCATGGGGCAGTACTTGGTGGATCACGTGGCCAAGCGCGACGTGCCGGTGGTGCAGGCCACGGGGCTGATCTTCGCGGCCGTCTACATCGGCCTCAATCTGGTGGCCGACATCGTGGCGATCGTCTCCAACCCGCGGTTGAGGCATCCGAAATGAGAATTCCGGTTTCGGCTCTGATCGGCCTGTTCTTCACCGGCCTGTTCTTCCTCATGGCGATCTTCGCCCCCTGGATCGCGCCCTACGGCATGGCCGAGGTGGTGGGAAATGTCTGGGAGCCGGCCTCCGACAGGTTCTGGCTGGGCACCGACAACATCGGCCGAGACCTGCTGACCCGGATGATCTGGGGCGGGCGCACCACCATCTTCATTGCCACCCTGGCCACGGTGCTGTCCTTCACGCTGGGGGCTTCCCTGGGGTTCACGGCGGCGGTGATCGGCGGCTGGGTCGATCAGGCGATGTCGCGCAGCATCGATCTGATCATGTCGATCCCGCCGCTGATCTTTGCGCTGGTGGTGCTTTCGGTGATGCCGGTCACCACGCCGGTGCTGATCGTGGTGATGGGGCTGCTCGATTCCACCCGGGTCTACCGACTGAGCCGCGCGGTGGCGGTGGACATCAACGTGATGGATTTCGTCGAGGCCGCCCGGCTGCGCGGCGAGGGGCGCGGCTGGATCATCTTCCGCGAGATCCTGCCCAATGCGCTCTCGCCGCTGGTGGCGGAACTGGGCCTGCGCTTCATCTTCGCGGTGCTGTTCCTGTCCACGCTTTCGTTCTTGGGGCTCGGCGTGCAGCCGCCGGCCTCGGACTGGGGCGGCATGGTGAAGGAAAACAAGGAGGGCATCGTCTTTGGCATCTGGGCCGCCCTGGTGCCGGCCGGCGCCATCGCGGCGCTGGCGATTTCGGTCAACCTGGTGGCGGACTGGATCCTCAACCGCACATCCGATCTGAAGGGAGGGCGCGGTGGCTGACAATCTGCTCGACATCCGCAACCTGCGCATCGAGGCCACC
>JALSGY010000259.1 GCA_026982515.1 Paracoccaceae bacterium | reverse complement strand
AGCGTGACAGAAGCTGACGGGATGATCTTCGGCTACGTGCTGCTCAACGACTGGTCGGCACGGGACATCCAGGCCTGGGAATATCAGCCGCTCGGCCCCTTCCAGGCCAAGGCCACCGCCACCACGATCAGCCCGTGGATCGTGACGAAGGCAGCGCTTGCACCCTTCCGCACCTCCACACCGCCGCGCGAAAAGCCTCTTCTGCCCTATCTGCAGGAATCCGGCCCGATGCTTTACGACATCGCGCTGGAAGCTTCCCTTGCTCCCGCGGGCAGGGACGAAACCGTGATCACGCGCACCAATTACGCCGAAATGTATTATTCCGCCGCCCAGCAACTGGCGCATCACACCACCTCGGGCTGCCCGATGAACGTGGGCGATCTGCTTGGATCAGGCACTATTTCAGGGAAAACCAGGCCGGAACGAGGCTCGATGCTGGAATTGTCCTGGGGCGGAAAGGAGCCGCTGACGCTCGACAGCGGCGAGACCAGAACCTTCCTCGAGGACGGTGACAGGGTGACAATTCGCGGCCACGCACGGGGTGAGGGGTACCGCATCGGCTTTGGCGAATGCACGGGCACGGTACTGCCTGCACTCGACGACCCGTACCGAAGAGGGGCGGATTCCTCCGGTTGATACTCCGCCGGCTGGCCCGCATCCGCCCCGGCGCAACACAGAAAAAAAGGGAAACGACCATGGCAAAGGCCTTCGCCTCCCAGGGCGACACGGAAGAAAAGAAAACCAGCTTCACCGAAATCGGCGAGGGCCTGTGGGCCTTCACCGCCGAGGGCGATCCGAATTCCGGCGTGATCATCGGCGATGACAGCGTGATGGTGATCGAGGCCCAGGCCACGCCCCGGCTGGCGCGCAAGGTAATCGACGAGATCCGGAAAGTGACCGACAAGCCGATCACTCACCTGGCGCTGACCCACTATCACGCGGTGCGGGTGCTTGGCGCCTCCGCCTACGGGGCACCGCAGATCGTCATGTCGGAAACCGCCCGCGCCATGGTGGTTGAGCGCGGGCAGGAGGACTGGGACAGCGAGTTCCAGCGCTTCCCGCGGCTTTTCGAGGGGCACGAGGAAATCCCCGGCCTGACCTGGCCCACCACCACGTTTTCCGGGAAAATGAGTATCTATCTCGGGCAAAGACGGGTTGACCTGATACAGCTCGGCCGCGCGCACACCGCCGGCGACATGGTGGTGCATGTGCCCGACGCCAACGTGATGTTCACCGGCGACATCGTCGAATACAAATCCGCCTGCTACTGCGGTGACGGACATTTCCAGGACTGGCCGGCAACGCTGGAGGCCATCCGCGCCTTCGATCTGGACGCCATCGCCCCGGGGCGCGGCGATGCCCTGGCGGGCCGTGAGAAGGTGAATGAGGCGCTCGACCTCACCGGTGATTTCATCCGCTCCACCTGGCGCCCGGCGGCGCGCGTTGCGCAGCGCGGCGGCAGCCTGAAAGAGGCCTGGGAGGCGGTGCGCGCCGAATGTGACCCTAAATTCGCCGATTACGCCATCTACGAGCACTGCCTGCCCTTCAACGTGGCCCGCGCCCATGACGAGGCGCAGGGCATAGACACCCCGCGCATCTGGACCGCGCAGCGCGACCTGGAAATGTGGCAGGCCCTGCAAGGATGACGGAGGCACCATGACGAAAATCTTCGAAACCCCCCTCTATCCCTACCGGCGCTCTCCCGATCAGGATGCTCGCACACCGGTCCGCCACCCGGTGGTGGTGATCGGCGCCGGCCCCATCGGCATGGCCGCCGCCATCGATCTGGCACGCCACGACGTGCCGGTGGTGATCCTCGACGACAACGACAAGGTCTCCTTCGGCTCGCGCGCCATCTGCTTTGCCAAACGACCGCTGGAAATCCTCGACCGTCTTGGATGCGGAGAGCCGATGGTGGAAAAGGGCGTGACCTGGAACACCGGCAAGGTGTTCTTCGGCACGCAGGAAACCTACCGCTTCGACCTGCTGCCCGAAAGCGGCCACAAGCGCCCGGCCTTCATCAACCTGCAGCAATACTATTTCGAGGAATACATGGTGCGGCGCATCCGCGAGCTGCAGGATGAGGGCAGGCCGATCGAGATCCGCGGACGCAACACTGTCTCGGCCGTTGCCGAACACGACGACCACGTGCGCCTCGATATCGACACCCCCGAAGGTCCCTACAACATCGAGGCCGAGTGGCTGATCGCCTGCGACGGCGCAAGCTCTCCCACCCGCCGGATGCTGGGGCTGGATTTCGTCGGCAAGGTGTTCGAGGACAACTTCCTGATCGCCGACGTGATCATGGAGGCCGATTTCCCCCCCGAACGCTGGTTCTGGTTCGATCCGCCCTTCAACCGCGGGCAATCGGCGCTGCTGCACAAACAGCCCGACAACCTCTGGCGGATCGATTTCCAGATCGGATGGAACATCGACCGGGAAGAAGAGCTGAAAGAGGAAAACATCCGCCGCCGCCTGCACGCCATGCTGGGCGAAGACGCGAAGTTCGAGCTGGAATGGACCTCCATCTACACCTTCCAGTGCCGCCGCATGGAAAGCTTCCGCAAGGGGAGGGTGCTGTTCGCCGGCGACGCCGCGCATCAGGTCTCGCCCTTCGGGGCGCGCGGCGCCAATTCGGGGCTGCAGGACACCGACAATCTTGCATGGAAGCTCAGGCTGG
>JALSGY010000258.1 GCA_026982515.1 Paracoccaceae bacterium | reverse complement strand
TTGTGCTGGGCAATGGCCGCATGGTGCGCCTGAACGGCGGGCTCCAGGAAGATGATCTTGCCCGACTGATCCGGCTGGTCGAGACGGCATGATCGGGCCGGGCACGGGCGTGCGGGTCTATCTGGCCTGCGGGGTGACGGACATGCGCAAGGGGATCAACGGGTTGTCGGCGCTGGCACAGGACGTGCTGCGCCAGCGGCCGACGGACGGTGCGGTGTTTGCCTTTCGTGGCAGGCGTGGTGACAGGATCAAGCTGCTGTACTGGGACGGTCAGGGGTTCTGCCTGTATTACAAGGTTCTGGAGAAGGGCCGGTTTCCCTGGCCGAAGGCGGATGACGGGGCTGTTCGGCTGACCTCGGCACAGCTTGCAATGCTGTGGGAGGGGATCGACTGGCGGCGGCCGAACTGGGGCGCGCCGCCGGCCCGGGTTGGGTAATTTACCCCACTGTTATTGCTTGTTTTTATGGTATTTCCATGATGCCCGTGTTATCCATGTGCATGTCTGACGCACCCACAGTTCTGCCCGATGATCCCGCGGCTCTGAAGGCGATGATCGTCGCCCGTGCCGGGCGGAAAATGCCAGGATGTCGGCAACCTTGCGGGCCCATGATTTGCTGGTCCAGTCGCAGGGGCAAGCGCATCGCCAGATTGCAAAAGCAGAAGTTCGGAGCCAGTTCCGAAAAGATCGAACGCGAGATCGAGCAGCTGGAACTGGCGCTCGAGGGTCTGCAGGTGGCGCTGGCCGAGGCCGAGGAAGGCCCGGTCGATGATGGCGGTGAGGATGCGGACGACCCAACCCCAGCTGTCTCCGACAAGGCCCGGCCCCGCCGCAGACCGCGTGTGTCCAATGATACACCGCGCGAGCGCCGGGAACTGGACCCGGGCGAGACCTGCCCGGATTGTGGCGGCAAGCTGCGGGTGGTGGGCGAAGACGTGAGCGAACTGCTCGAGATGATCACCGCCCGGCTCAAGGTCATCGAGATCGCCCGGGTCAAGAAATCCTGCCGGCGCTGCGAACGGATGGTTCAAAGCCCGGCCCCCAGCCGCCCGATCCCGGGCAGCATGGCCGGCCCAGGTCTTCTGGCCCATGTTCTGGTCTCGAAGTTCGACGATCACTTGCCCTTATATCGCCAGGCCGAGATCTTCGCCCGCATGGGTGCCGACATCCCGGATACCACGCTGGTCGGCTGGTGCGGCCGGGCCATGAAGGTGCTGCAGCCGATTGCCGAAAGGATCGAAGCCGAGATCATGGCCAGCGATCTGCGAGCCAAGCCGATGATACGCCGATCCGGGTTCTCGATCGCTCGCGCAAGGCCCGAGTGCTGGGCAAGGGAGTGAAGCAGGGCCGTATCCGGGCTTATGTGCGTGATCAACGGCCGTGGGCCTCAAGTAGCGAAGCGGTAGGCCAATGGGGGCCTTCGGGGGCCGCGCCCCCCGGTGTCGTCTATCGCTTCTCGCCCGACCGGAAGGGCGAGCACCCGAAACGACACCTCAGGAACAGCAGCGGCGTCCTGCAGGCAGACGCATACTCGGGCTTCAAGGATCTGTACGCCCGTCGTGCCGATGGTTCTCGCCAGTTCCGCGAGGCGGCCTGTTGGGCGCATCTGCGGCGTGACTTCCACGACATCTGGAAGGGCACAAAATCCGCCATCGCCCGCGAGGCGCTCGACCAGATTGGCGCGCTTTACGATATCGAACGCGAGATTGCAGGGCAGAGCGCCGAGTTGCGCCGTGCCGTCCGGCAGGAAAAGAGCAAGCCGAAGGTCGACGCGTTCCGCGAATGGGCCGAGCAACAACTGACCCGGATCCCCGGCAAGAGCGAGCTGGCCAAGGCCTTTCGCTATGGCCTGAGCCGCTGGCCATCCTTCACCCTGTTCCTCGAGGATGGCCGCGTCGCCATCGACAACAACGCCGCAGAACGCGCGATGCGCCCGATCGCCTTGGGGCGGAAAAACTGGTTGTTCGCCGGGGCCGACACCGGAGGCGAAACGCTGGCCCGCGCCATGACCCTGATCGAAACCGCAAAGATGAACGGCCTGAACCCCGAAGGATGGCTAGCCGACGTCCTCGACCGCATCCAGGATCACAAGATCAACCACATCGACGAACTGCTCCCCTGGAACTGGAAACCCGCCGCCAAACTCGAAAACGCCGCCTGAATGGCGGTAGCAATCGAGCGGTTACGTTATGCATACGCCGGACTGAGTGAAGGACTTCGGTGTTCAGTATTTGATGTGGTTTATTGTGTTCTCGAGAAAACAGGCGCGGCTTGGAAGAAAGAACATTGCCACGTTTTGATTCGCTCCCAGCATGAGAAAAATACCAAGAGGCAAACGTGGATGAACAGGCGAATTCTTCAACAAGCAACAGGTCAATGTCGCGTTCAGTTGCATGGGTTAACGTCGGAATGGTTTTCAATTCTTCGCTCCTGTAAATAACGTGACAAAGCAGTGTCCCACGGGATGGTGTAATTTCCGCCGGCAGCGCGGGCTGAGCGGAGCCTTTGCGTAGCGCAGCGAGGCCCGCGCGGATTGCTTGGTGGCCACGGTTGTTCTTCGGCTAAGGTCTGGTTTGCGGACCTAACCTTTGACCGAGGAGATCAACCATGACCAAGGACACTTTATCAGAGACCGCGGCCCTGCGCGCACTTTTGTCTCAGACATCGGACACCCATTTGCTGGCCGAGAT
>JALSGY010000257.1 GCA_026982515.1 Paracoccaceae bacterium | reverse complement strand
CCATGGCGCGCGCTTCCAGTGCCTGCGCCAGGGATGTGCCGCCGGTTTTCGGGATATGCACGAAGATGTATCGCCGGCCCGGAGAGATGATCATGGGTGCACAATAGGGCAGTTGCGGCGCAATGACTACTCCAGCCCTCTTTTCAAGCGCGCCGCTTCGCAGCAGTATCGGGGCAGGAAACGCATTCGGGGAGGAACGGATGGGCTGGCTCGAAGATGAAACCGGTCTGGGGAAAACCCGCGCGAATTACGTCCCGCTGACGCCGCTTTCGCACCTGCATCGCGCGGCCGACGTCTTTGCCGATGACGAGGCGCTGGTCTATGGCGCGCGCCGGTTCACTTATCGGGAGTATCACGCCCGGGTCTCGCGGCTGGCTTCGGCGCTGGCGGGCATGGGGGTGAAACCGGGCGAGGTGGTGGCCACCATCCTGCCCAATGTCCCCGCCCAGGCCGAGGCCCATTTCGGGGTGCCGGCGATGGGCGGGGTGCTCAACACCATCAACATCCGCCTTGATGTGGATACGGTGGCCTACATCTTCGAGCACGGCGGCGCGAAGGTAGTGCTGGTGGACAGCCAGTTTCTCGATCTGGCCGAAGCCGCTATCGCCGCGATGGAAGGCTACGGCCCGAAGATCATCGAGGTGGCCGACGAAGCGGCAGGCCATCCGGCTTCGGGGCGCTACCCCGAGTATGAGGATTTCATCGCCGGGGGGGATGCGGGCTTTGCCTGGCGCATGCCGCAGGACGAGTGGGAAAGCCTGGCGCTGAACTACACCTCGGGCACCACCGGGCGGCCCAAGGGCGTGGTCTATCATCACCGCGGCGCCTACCTGATGACCATGGGCACGGTAATTTCCTGGCGCATGGTGCTACGCCCGAAGTTCCTGACCATCGTGCCGCTGTTTCACTGCAACGGCTGGAACCACACCTGGATGATCCCGGTGCTGGGCGGCACGGTGGTGTGCTGCCGCGAGATCACCGCCAGGGCGATCTATGACGCCATCGCCGACGAGGGGGTGACCCATTTCGGCGGCGCGCCGATCGTGCTGAACATGATCGTGAACGCCCGCGAGGATGAGCGGCGCGACTTCGATCACGTGGTCGAGGTGTTCACCGCCGGCGCCCCGCCGCCGGCCGCCACGCTGCAGGCGATCGAGCCGCTGGGCTTCAATGTCACCCAGGTCTACGGCCTGACGGAAACCTTCGGCCATGTCACCGAGTGCCTGTGGCGCGAGGAGTGGGACGATCTGCCCGAGGAAGAGCGCTATGCCATCAAGGCGCGCACCGGTGTGCTGATGCCGATGATGGAGGACATCACGGTGATGGACGAGCAGATGAACCCGGTGCCGCGCGACGGGGCTACGCTGGGCGAGATCATGATCCGCGGCAACTGCGTGATGAAAGGCTATTACAGGAAACCCGAAGCCACCCGGGAGGCCTTTGCGGGGGGGTATTTCCACTCCGGCGACATCGCCTATCAGCACGAGGACGGCTACATCAAGATCACCGACCGGGCCAAGGACATCATCATCTCCGGCGGCGAGAACGTCTCTTCCGTCGAGGTGGAGGGCACGCTGATGAAGCACCCGGCGGTGCTTTTGTGCGCGGTGGTGGCCAGGCCCGACGAGAAATGGGGCGAGGTGCCCTGCGCCTTCGTCGAGCTCAAGGAAGGGATGAGCGCCACCGAGGAAGAGCTGATCGCCTTCGCCCGTCAGCATCTGGCCGGTTTCAAGACGCCCAAAAGGGTCGTGTTCCGGGAACTGCCCAAGACCTCCACTGGCAAGATCCAGAAGTTCGAGCTGCGCAAGCTGGCGAAGGCGCTGTAACCCGGCGCCAGACCGGGCAGCATGTTGTTGTCCGGGCCTGTTCCCTGGGCTATCCTCGCCCGACAACAGGCAATCGAGCAGGGGCGGAGAGGGCCGATGACGGCACTCGAACAGTATCAGCGGCTGGAAAGCCCGGCGATCTGGCATCCCTCGCCCGAGGCGCAGCGGCGCGATGTCATTCTTTCTTTCGGAGAGGCCACGCTGGTCATCGCCGATCAGCGCGGGCGGGCGCTGGCGCACTGGTCGCTGCCGGCCATCGAGCGGGTGAACCCGGGCGAAACGCCCGCCCTGTTTCGCCCTGGCCCCGATGCCGAGGAGGTGGTGGAACTTGCCGACGAGGCGATGATCGAAGCGCTGATGAAGGTGCGCCGGGCCATCGAGCGGCGCCGCCCGCACCCCGGCCGGCTGCGCCATGTCCTGACCGCAGCGGCGGTGGCGGTGGTGGCGGGGTTCACGGTGTTCTGGCTGCCGCGCGCCATGATCGACTATACCGCCGCCGTGGTGCCGCCGCAAAAGCGTGCCGCGATCGGGGAAAGCCTGCTGGAAAGCATCCGCCGCATCTCGGGAAAGACATGCGAGACCGCCCTGGGCCGCCAGGCGCTGACCCGGCTGCATGAGCGGCTGCTGCCCGGGCAGTCAGGCCGGATCGTGGTGCTTTCGGGCGGCATGCCCAAGGCCGAACACCTGCCGGGCGGGATCATCCTGCTCAACCGTGCCCTGGTGGAGGATTACGACGACCCGGCGGTGGTGGCCGGTTTCGTGCTGGCCGAAGATCAGCGCGCCCGCGACGAGGACCCGATGGTGAGGCTTCTGAGCACCACCGGGCTGGCCACCTCGTTCCGGCTTCTGACCCGGGGCGATATCCCGGAGGCGACGCTGAAGGCCTATGCCGAGGTGTTGATGGTTTCTGAGCCGGCCCCCGTGGAGGATGAGCGCCTCGTGGCGCGCTTCGCCGAGGCGGGCGTGCGTGCCAGCCCCTATGCCTATGCGCTTGACATCACCGGCGAGACGACGCTGGTGCTGATCGAAGCCGACCAGCTGAACCCGGATGCGGGCAGGCCGGTGCTGAACGAGACCGACTGGGCCAGCCTGCAGGCGATCTGCGGCGGCTGAGGGAGGGCACCGTCAGCGGCGCGGGAAAGCGTCGGCAAAGCCTGCGGCGCGGGCCCGGGCAAGGGCGGCGTTCAGCGGCGCGGCGGCAGAGAAGGGCCCGGCGAGAACTACCTGATAGCTGCGTCCGCCGCGCTCGAGGTTCCGGATGCCCACTGGCAGGCCGAGCCGTTGCAGCCGGGCGATGGCCCGACGCGCATTCTCCGGCACACCGAAGATGCCGACCTGCACATAGGCGGGGGCCGTGGCCTGGGGCTGGGCGAGGGACTTGCCGGAAAGCGTCAGGGCGCCAAGAGGGTTTCGCGCCGGGGGCTGCTTCGCCCCGGCTGCATCCACCAGGCGCATCGGGACGGTCCTGGTCCAGATCCGGTGCATCCTTTCGGTCTGCGCGGCGCTGCGCGGCCCGCGATAGGGGTTCAGACGCCCGTCATCCCAGGCCGGGCGGTAGCCCTCGGGTATCGTGACGCTCTGCGCCATTGCCGGGCCGTGCGCAGAGGGCGCGGCCTGTTCCCTTGCGAAGGTGGGGGCGAAGCCGCACATGGGCTGACGGTCGGGCGTCAGCCGCGGCACCCAGACCACCTTTTCGCCATAGCGCGCGCGCACCTGGATACAGCCCTTGCCGTCCACGAACTGCGTGCCGCTGAAACTGGCCGGGGGCAGCCCGATCAGATCGTTTCCCTGGGCCATGGCCCCCAGTGCGCCGGCGAGAAGCATGGCGAAGCTACAAGTAATGGCGTTCAAGGAAGAAGGTCCGGCAGCCCGCATCTTGCACCCTACACAACTTGTTGTGGGGTATCCTGCCTGATGGCACCATATCTGTAAAGGAAAAACGCCTATTTGGTGCCGTACATGCGGTCTCCGGCGTCTCCGAGGCCGGGCACGATATAGCCGTACTCGTTCAATCGCTCATCCACGGCCGCGGTGACGATGGGCACATCCGGGTGGGCCTCCTTCATCCGGGCGATCCCTTCGGGGGCGGCCAGCAGGCACATGAAGCGAATGTTGTTGGCCCCGTCCTTCTTGAGCAGATCAATGGCCGCGACCGAGCTGTTGCCGGTGGCCAGCATCGGATCGACGCAGATGACCAGCCGGTCTTCCAGTTCGGACGGGACCTTGTAGTAGTACTGGACCGGCTGCAGGGTCTTTTCGTCGCGGTAGAGGCCCACGAAGCCCACCCGCGCGGCCGGAACGAGCTCCAGCACCCCGTCGAGGAGGCCGTTGCCGGCCCGCAGGATGGATATCAGCGCCAGTTTCTTGCCGGCGATCACCGGGGCGTCCATCGGGCACAGCGGGGTCTCGATGTGCCGGGTGGTCATCTCCATCTCGCGCGTGATCTCGTAGGCCAGCAGCAGGGAGATTTCGCGCAGCAGCCTGCGAAAGGAGTTTGTGGAGGTGTTCTTGTCACGCATGATGGTCAGCTTGTGCTGCACCAGCGGGTGATCGACGACGTTCAGATGTTCGAGCATGGCTTCCCCCGTTCTCGCATGGACCTGACACCCGCTTTACCCGCCCGTGTCGTCAAAGGAAACTCCTGCCCTGCCCGCCATAGGCAATCTTCAGGTGGGCGGCTACCGAGGCGCCCACGTCCGCATATCCCACCTGCCCGATCGCCCGGCGGCCGGCCCCATGGGCCAGAACCGGCACCCGTTCGCGGGTGTGGTCGGTGCCTGTCCAGGTGGGATCGTTTCCGTGATCGGCGGTGAACAGCACCAGATCCCCCGCCCGCGCCCCCTCCAGCAATTGCCCGGCCCGGGTATCGAACCACTCCAGCGCCCGGGCATAGCCGGAAACGTCGCGCTGGTGGCCATAGAGGGTGTCGAACTCCACGAAATTGGCAAAGATCAGGCTGCCGTCGGGGGCCTCCTGCTGCAGCGCGAACAGATGGTCCATCAGCTCGGCATCATTGCCCTTGCGCAACTCGTCAATGCCGCGCATCGAGAAGATGTCGCCGATCTTTCCCACTGCGAATACCGTGCCGCCGGCCTGCTGGACGTAATCGCACAAGGTGGGCGCGGGCGGGGCAATGGCGAAATCGCGCCGGTTCTTCGTGCGGTGGAAATCGTCGCAGGTGCCAGCAAAGGGCCGGGCGATCACGCGCCCCACCTTCATCGCATGCAGGGTAGGGGCGAGATCCTCGCACAGCCGCAGCAACCGCTGCAGGCCGAAGGCCTCCTCGTGGGCGGCAATCTGGAACACGCTGTCGGCGGAGGTGTAGCAGATCGGCCAGCCGGTGCGCAGGTGCTCTTCGCAGTGCTTCTCGATGATCGGAATGCCCGAGGCGTGACAGTTGCCCAGTATCCCCTCGGTGCCGGCAAGGCGGCAGACTTCGGCCACCAGCTCCGGCGGGAAGGCGGGGGTGGTGTCGGGGAAGTAATGCCATTGCCAGGGCACCGGCACGCCCGCCAGCTCCCAGTGGCCGGAGGGCGTGTCCTTGCCCGGAGAAATCTCCGTGGCCGCGCCCCACAGCCCCTCGGGGCTGGCCTCCAGCCCCGGAGCAGCAGCGCCGGAGGCCAGCCGGATCGCCGCCCCCAGCCCGAGGGCATCCAGGTTGGGCATCTTCAGCGGGCCGGAGCGCCCCTCTTCGGCCTTCCCCGCCGCGCAGGCCGCCGCGATATGGCCCAGCGTATTGGCGCCGGTATCGGGCTGCGCGCCATTGAAGAAATTTCCAGCATCGGGCGCACCGCCGCAGCCGGCCGAATCCATCACGATCAGGAAAGCGCGCGCCATCAGCCGATGCTCCGGCAGACAAGCGGGGGAATGTCCACCTCTTCGTCGCCGATGACGATGGCTTCGCGCAGGGTGGCCTCGGCCCGGTCCGCGGCCCGGGTCGAGGCTGCGTGGATCGTGCCCAGTGGCGTTTCCGCCACCACCTGGTCTCCCAGCATGGGCAACCCCGAGAGGCCCACGGAGGGATCGATCCGGTCGCCGTTCTTCAACCGCCCGCCGCCCAGATGAACCACCGCCATGCCCAGCGCCTGGCCGTCGATCGCGACCACCCGGCCGGAGCGCCCGGCCCGGACCTCGCGCACCACCGGGGCCGAGGGCAGCCGGTCGCGCCAGCGCTCGACGAAGTCGGTCGGGCCGCCCAGTTCCGCCACCATGCGGGCGAAGCGCTCCGCCGCCGAGCCGTCGCGCAGGCTGCCCGCCACCTGTGCCGCGCCCTCATCGGCGCCGGCCGCCATGCCGGCCAGCACCAGCAGCTCTCCGCCCAGCCTTGCCGTCAGTTCGAACAGCCGGGAGCCGGTATCGACCCCGGTCAGCGCCTCCATGACCTCCATCACCTCCAGCGCATTGCCCGCCGAAGAGGCCAGCGGCTGGTTCATGTCGGTGATCAGCGCTGTGGTCCGGCACCCCGCGTCATTGGCGGTGGAGACCAGCGAGCCGGCCAGCGCCTCGGCCTCGTCCATGCTCTTCATGAAGGCGCCACTGCCCACCTTCACGTCCAGCACCAGGGCCTCCAGCCCGGCGGCCAGTTTCTTCGACAGGATCGAGGCGGTGATCAGATCGATGCTTTCGACGGTGGCGGTGACGTCGCGGATCGCATAAAGGCGCTTGTCGGCCGGAGCGATGGAGCCGGTGGCCGAAACGATCGCCGCGCCGACGCTCTCGACGATCCGGCGAAAGCGTTCTTCCGTGACTTCCGTGTTCACCCCCGGGATCGCCTCCAGCTTGTCAAGCGTGCCGCCGGTGTGGCCCAGGCCGCGCCCCGAGACCATCGGCACATAGGCGCCAAGCGCGGCCAGCGCCGGGGCCAGCAGCAGCGAGACCGCATCGCCGATCCCGCCGGTGGAGTGCTTGTCCACCACCGGACCGGGCAGATCCCAGGCCATCACCTGGCCGCTGTCGCGCATGGCCAGCGTCAGCGCCACGCGCTCGTCGGTGGACAGCCCGTTGAGGCAGGCCGCCATGGCAAAGGCGCCGGCCTGGGCATCCGTCACCTCGCCGCTGGCCAGCCCGTCGGCGAACCATGAGATCTGATCCCGCGAAAGGCCCAGCCGGTCGCGCAGCCGGGCGATGATGCTTCTGGCGTCCATGCTCAGCCCCGCTTCATGTGGTCCTGCCCGAAGGCGAAGGGCAGCAGCTCCTCCATGGTGGCGGTGCGGCGCTGGCCATCGAGTGTGACCATGGTTACCCGCATCTGCGGGCCCGCGAACTCGGCCAGGCGCTGACGGCAGCCGCCGCAGGGGCTGACCGGCTGCGGGCTGTCGGCGATCACCACCGCTTCGGCGATCCGCGTCTCGCCCGCCGCCACCATGGCGGCAATCGCACCGGCCTCGGCACAGCTGCCTTCGGGGTATGAGGCGTTCTCCACGTTGCACCCCGCATAGATGCGCCCCGAAGCTGCCCGTATCGCCGCGCCGACCTTGAACCCCGAATAGGGAGCATGGGCATTTTCGCGCACCCGCTTCGCTGCCTCCAGCAGATCCATTGTGCAACTCCGATATCGAACGGCTCCACAGTGCGGTGCCATGCCGGCGGATGCAAGGGGCCAGATGCCCCGGTTCCGGCCCGGGTCGCTCACAGCCGCAATTCGGCCACCAGCGCGAAATGGTCCGAGGGCCAGACCCCCTCCACCGGCACGTTCCCGGTGATCCGGCAATCCAGGATCTGCCCCTTGCCGCCGGGCCGGGGATAGCCGGTGAAGATGTAGTCGATCCGCCGCTCCGGCTCCAGGGTTTCGGCTGCATGGGGGTTTGCTCGCGACCAGGTGAAGCCGGAGTGTTCGGGGTGGCAGTAGCTCCAGGCATCGAGCAGCGCCAGCCCCTCCACCGGCACCGCCGCCAATCCGGTGATCATGCGGATCTCGTCCGACATCGGCTCGGCGTTGAAATCGCCGCACAGGATGGGCGGGTATTTACACGGCCGGGAAGCCCGGATGAATTCCAGCACCCCGGCCACCTGTCGCTGGCGGATGTGACTGTGATAAGGCAGGTAGTTGAGATGGGTGCAGAAAACGGGGATCTGCCCCCCCGGCCCCTCGATATCGGCCCGCAGCGCCACGCGCATCTCGTCGGCCCCGGCCTGCCCGTATAGCGCGATGCCCTCATGGCCCGCAATCGGCCAGCGCGACAGGATCGCATTGCCCATGTGAATGCCATTGGGCCGCGCGCCGGGTGTCCAGGCGTGGTGATAGCCCAGCTCCCCGGCCAGTTCGGCGGCGAAGTTGCGCGCCCCGTCGTCCCAGACCTCCTGCAGGCAGATGATGTCCGCCTCTTCGCGCACCAGCGTGGCGGCGATGGCCGGGGCGCGCTCCTGCCACGCTCCGAAGCGCCACCACAGGTTCCAGCTCATCACGCGCAGGCGCTTGTCGTCGCTCATCGCCACCTCCAGACGGGGCGAGTTTCCGCCAATCCGCTGCCTCGGGCAAGCGATTCGCAGCCCTTCTTCTGTCCGGCAATACTCCCGGGGGCGCGGGGGGCAGGCAGCCCCCCGCCACATCCATCCCGCCGCGTCGCATGCGGTATCGTTCATGTCGCCAATGGATGGCTGAAGCCGTTTGAAACTGCGCGATTAATCCGGCAGGCTGCAGCCGGGGAGAACATCGATGAAAAGACACGCCGCCATTCATTCCACCCGCCGAGACGTCACCCTGCCCAAGGGGCGGCAGGTCGAGGAGGAGGCCCTGGCCGAGGTGGACGCCCTGCTGGGCGGGATGCCCCGCCGGCGCGACATGCTGATCGAGGCGCTGCACCGCCTGCAGGATGCACACCGCGCGCTGCATGCCCGGCATCTGGCGGCCCTGGCCGAGTTGTTCCGGCTGAGCCAGGCCGAGGTTTACGAGGTGGCCAGCTTCTACCACCATTTCGATGTCGTGAAGGAGGGCGGGGAGGCCCCCGCGCCGCTGACCGTGCGCATCTGCAATTCGTTGTCCTGCGCTCTGGCCGGGGCACAGGGGCTGATCGAGCGGTTGCGCGCCAGCACCGACCCTGACCGGGTGCGCATCCAGCCGGTGCCCTGCATCGGCCGTTGCGATGCGGCCCCTGCCGCCCGGGTGGGGCAGCGCGCGGTGAACGAGGCCACCGAGGACCGTATTGCCAAGGCTCTGAGCGGCCCGCACGAGGCGGAGATCCCCCGCTACGAGACGCTCGAGAGCTACCGCGCCCGGGGCGGCTACGAGGTGCTGGAACGCATTGCCTCGGGCAGGCTCGCAGCCGAAGACGCCATCGCCGCCCTGTCGGACGCCCGCCTGCGCGGGCTGGGTGGCGCGGGCTTTCCGGCCGGACGCAAATGGCGGATCGTCAGGGGCCTCGACGGCCCGCGCCTGATGACGGTGAACGCCGATGAGGGCGAGCCGGGCACCTTCAAGGATCGCCACTGGCTGGAATCCGCCCCGCATCGGATGCTGGAGGGTGCGCTGATTGCCGCGGCAGTAGTGGGCTGCGATCGCATCTACATCTACCTGCGCGACGAATATCCGGAGGTGCGCGAGATCCTGCAGCGCGAGATTGCCGCGCTTCAGGCAGCCGGGCTGCTCGGCGCCCCGATGGAGCTGCGGCGCGGCGCCGGGGCCTATATCTGCGGCGAGGAGAGCGCGATGATCGAGAGCATCGAGGGCAAACGCGGCCTGCCGCGTCATCGCCCCCCCTATATCGCCGAGGCCGGCCTGTTCGGCAGGCCGACCCTGAACCACAACGTGGAAACCCTTTCCTGGGTGCCGGACATCTTGCGAAACGGCGCGGCGTGGTTCGCCGATCAGGGGCGGCCGGGGCATCCGGGGCTGCGCAGCTATTCCGTCTCGGGCCGGGTGAAGGAACCGGGGGTCAAGCTGGCTCCGGCCGGGATCAGCCTGGCCGAACTGATCGAGCGGCACTGCGGCGGGATGGCCGAAGGGCATGCGCTCAAGGCCTTCCTTCCCGGCGGCGCCTCGGGCGGGGTGTTCCCGGCATCAATGGCCGATCTGCCGCTGGATTTCGGCACCTTCGAGCCCCATGGCGGCTTCATCGGCTCTCACGCGGTGGTGGTGCTTTCCGACCGGGACAGCGTGCGGGAGGCCGTGCTCAATACCATGCGTTTCTTCGCCCATGAAAGCTGCGGCCAGTGCACGCCCTGCCGGGCCGGCACCGCGCGGCTGGTGGAGCTTCTGCACCGGCCCGATGCGCCGCTGATGGAAGAGCTGGTCGAGGTGATGGCGGATGCCTCGATCTGCGGGCTGGGCCAGGCGGCGGGCAACTGCGTGCGCCACCTTATCCGCCATTTCCCGGAGGAACTGGCATGAGCGACCGCATCACCTTCATCCTCGACGGGCGCGAGGTGCAGGCCGCGCCGGGCGAAACCATCTGGGAGGTGGCCAGACGGGAGGGCACCCGTATCCCGCATCTGTGCCACCGGGACGACCCCGAATACCGCCCTGACGGCAACTGCCGCGCCTGCGTGGTGGAAATCGAGGGCGAGCGCACGCTGGCGGCCTCCTGCATTCGCCGGCCCGAGGAAGGCATGGTGGTGAGAACCGCCGGAGAGCGGGTGGAGAAAAGCCGCCGCATGGTGTTCGAGCTGCTGGCCGCCGAGATGCCCGCGCGCGAGGATGGCCCCGACCCGGAGGCGGATTTCTGGGCCCAGGCCGAGGCCGCGGGGCTGGGGGAGATCCGCTTTACCCCCACCCGGCCCGGTGCGCAGGCTCCGATCCCCGCCGACAGCATCTTCCACGATTGCTCGCATCCTTCGATCGCCGTCAACCTGGATGCCTGCATCGCCTGCGGCCTTTGCCTGCGGGCCTGCCGCGAGGTGCAGGTGAACGACGTGATCGCCATGGCCGGGCGGGGCACGGGCACGCTACCGGCCTTCGACATGGATGATCCGATGGGGATTTCGTCCTGCGTGGCCTGCGGCGAATGCGTGCAGGCCTGCCCCACCGGCGCGCTGATGGAACGCGCGCTTCTGGACGAGACCGCCACCCGGCGCAGCGCCGAGCGGGCGGACAGGGTTGTCAACTCCGTCTGTCCCTTCTGCGGCGTGGGCTGCCAGACGGAAATCCACGTGAAGGACAACCGCATTCTCAAGGTCGATGGTCGCCGCGGCCCGGCCAACCGCGGCAAGCTCTGCGTCAAGGGGCGTTTCGGGATGGACTACGTCACCAGCCCCGAACGTCTGACGGTGCCACTGATCCGGCGCGCGGACGCCCCCAAGCGTGGCGACATGGAGCTGAGCCATGCCCGCCTTGGCGAGGTGTTCCGTGAAGCCACCTGGGAAGAGGCGCTGGAGCGCGCCGCCGGCGGGCTGAAGCGGGTGCTGGATGCCCATGGCGGCAGCGCGCTGGCCGGTTTCGGCAGCGCCAAGGGCACCAACGAAGAGGCCTACCTGTTCCAGAAGCTGATCCGTCAGGGCTTCGGCACCAACAATGTGGATCACTGCACGCGGCTTTGCCATGCCTCTTCCGTTGCCGCGCTGATGGAGGGGGTGGGTTCCGGCGCGGTTTCCGCCCCCTTCACCGATGCCGAAAAGGCCGAGGTGATCATGGTGATCGGTGCCCGGCCCGAGCAGAACCATCCCGTGGCCGCCACCTATTTCAAGCGGGCGGCGAAACGCGGCGCGAAGCTGATCGTGATGGATCCGCGCCGCCAGGGGCTGATGCGCCACGCCACGCATCCGGTGGTGTTCGCCCCCGGGCGCGATGTGGCGTTGCTCAATTCGATGCTCAACGTGATCATCACCGAGGGGCTGCATGATGCGGCCTATGTCCGCGCCCATGTGGAGGGTTTCGAGGCGCTGGCCGGGAAGGTTGCCGGCTTCACCCCCGAGGCGATGGAGCCGGTCACCGGTGTGGCCCCCGGGCTGGTGCGCGAGATCGCCCGGCTTTTCGCCACCGCGCGCGCGGCGATCATCTTCTGGGGAATGGGCATTTCCCAGCATGTGCACGGCACCGACAATGCCCGCTGCCTGATCGCGCTGGCGCTTGTCACGGGCCAGGTGGGCCGGCCCGGCACCGGGCTGCACCCGCTTCGCGGGCAGAACAACGTGCAGGGGGCCTCGGATGCCGGGCTGATCCCGATGGTGTATCCCGATTACGCCCCGGTGGACGATCCGGCGGTGCGGGCGCGTTTCGAGGATGCCTGGGGGCGCAGCCTCGATCCGGTGCGCGGGCTGACGGTGGTGGAGATCATGAATGCGATCCACGCAGGCGACATTCGCGCCATGTACATCATGGGCGAGAACCCGGCCATGTCGGACCCCGATCAGAAACATGCCCGCGCGGCGCTGGCAAGGCTGGAGCATCTGGTGGTGCAGGACATCTTCCTCACCGAAACCGCCTGGCATGCCGATGTGATCCTGCCCGCCTCCAGCCAGGCGGAGAAGCTGGGCAGCTATACCAACTCGAACAGGCAGATCCAGATCGGCCGCCCGGCGCTGGCGCCGCCCGGCCAGGCGCGCCAGGACTGGGAGCTGATCTGCGAGATCGCCTGCCGCATCGGGCTGGGCTGGAACTATGCGGACATTTCCGATGTCTACACCGAAATGGCCGGGCTGATGCCTTCGCTTGCCAATATCGGCTGGGAAAGGCTGATGGCCGAGGATTGCGTGACCTATCCCGCCAGTGCGCCCGATGCCCCGGGGCAGGAGGTTCTGTTTGCCGAGGGCTTCCCCACCTCATCCGGCAAGGGGCGGCTGGTGCCGGCCGATCTGTTGCCGCCCGACGAGGTGCCGGACGGCGAATACCCGCTGGTGCTGACCACCGGGCGGATGCTGGAGCACTGGCACACCGGCGCCATGACCCGGCGTTCGGCGGCGCTGAGCGCCCAGGAGCCCGAGCCGGTGGTCTCGATGCATCCGCGCGACATCGGCGAGATGGGCCTGCGGCGGGGGCAGAAGGTGCGGGTGGAAACCCGGCGCGGGGCGATCACCCTGACCCTGCGCGCCGATCGCGATGTCAGCCGCGGGATGCTGTTCATCCCGTTCTGCTTCGGCGAGGCCCCGGCCAACGTGCTGACCAACCCGCAGCTCGATCCTTTCGGCAAGATCCCCGAGTTCAAGTTCGCCGCTGCGCGCATATCGCCGGCCGGGGAGGCCGCGGGCGGGTAGCTGTTCAGCCCCGGTCGAAAGGATCGCGCGGGTAGCTTGCCCCGGCCAGGTAGAGCCCGTGCGGCGGGGCCACCGGGCCGCAGGCCGCGCGATTGCGGGCCTCAAGCGCTTCGCGAACCTGCTCGGATCGCCAGGCGCCGGCACCTACCCGTTCCAGCGTGCCCACGATGCTGCGCACCTGATTGTGCAGGAACGAGCGCGCCCGCAGGTGAAAGCGGAACTCGCGCCCGCCGGGATAGCCGGTTTCCTCCACCGTCACCTCGTCGAGCGTCTTGACGGGGCTGTCGGCCTGGCACTGGCTGGCGCGGAAGGTGGTGAAGTCATGCCGCCCCACCAGGTATTGTGCGGCCTCCCGCATGGCCGCCCCGTCCAGCGCGTGGGGCACCTGCCAGACCAGCCCCTTCTCGTGGGTCACCGGGGCGCGGCGGCAGACCAGCCGGAACAGGTAGCGCCGCTCGGTGGCCGAGAAGCGGGCATGGAAATCATCCTCCACCGGTGCTGCGGCCAGGATTGCCACCGGTTGTGGCTTGAGGTGGTAGTTGAGCGCCTCGGCCAGGCGGAAAGGATCCCATTCGCGGTTCAGGTCGCAATGGGCCACCTGGGCCAGCGCATGCACGCCGGCATCGGTGCGCCCGGCGGCGGCGATGCCGGGGGCGTCGGGCTGCAGTTTGCGCAGGGCCTCCTCCACCGCCTGCTGCACCGAAGGGTGCCCCTTCTGGCGCTGCCAGCCGGAAAACGGCCCGCCGTGGTATTCGATCTTCAACGCATGTCGCATGGAAGGGGCCATAGCGTGCCGGGGCGCGGCGGGCAATGCCGGGCGGGTCCCTGCAGGACCGTTGCGCGGGAGTATTTTCCGGACAGAAGAAGGCCGGGGCGCGAAGGCTCTGGCGGGCGGGCGAGGGGGCGCCTATGTTTCGAAGGGCAAGGCACGAGGGCAGAATTTGGTTTTCGCCGATATCGCAGACGGGGTGAGCCGCCGGGTCGAGGCGGTGCAGGGCGCTGCCCGCGAGGCGCTGTTCGAGCCGGTGATCCGGCTGGGCGTCACCGGGCTGAGCCGCGCCGGCAAGACGGTGTTCATCACCTCGCTGGTGGCCAACCTCATCGACCGGGCCCGGATGGGCCAGCTGGCGGCTGCGGCCGACGGCACCATCGACGCGGCCTTCCTGCAGCCCCAGCCCGACGATACCGTGCCGCGTTTCGACTACGAGGCGCATCTGGCTGCGCTCACCGGGCCCCGGCCGCGCTGGCCGCAAGGGACCCGCAGTGTCAGCGAGCTGCGCCTGTCGCTGCGGCTGCGGCCCTCGGGGCTCATGGGGGCGGTGCGGGGGCCACGCAGGCTGCATCTGGACATCGTCGACTATCCCGGCGAGTGGCTGTTGGATCTGGCGCTTCTGGACAAGGGGTATGACGAGTGGTCCGGCGAAGTGCTGGAGCGGCTGGAAGCGCGCGACGGGGCGGCGGCGTTCCTGCGCCAGGCGCGTGAGACCGACGGCGCCGCGCCCCATGACGAGGCGCTGGCCCGCGCGCTGGCCGAGGGCTACACCGGCACGCTGCGGGCGGCGCAGGCCGCGGGGCTTTCCGATTGCACCCCGGGCCGGTTCCTGCTGCCGGGTGATCTGGCCGGCTCGCCGGTGCTGACCTTCGCGCCGCTGCCGCGCCCCGGACGGGTGCGCCGTGGTACGCTGTGGCGCGAGATGGAACGGCGATACGAGGCCTACAAGGCGCAGGTGGTCAAGCCCTTCTTCCGGGCCCATTTCGCCCGTATCGACCGCCAGATCGTGCTGGTGGATGCGCTGGGCGCGATCCATGCCGGCCCGAGGGCGGTGGAGGACATGCGCCGCGCCATGGCCGGGATTCTCTCGGCCTTCCGGCCCGGGCGCAATGCCTTCCTGACGCGGCTGCTGACCGGCCGGCGGGTGGAGAAGATCCTGTTCGCGGCCACCAAGGCCGATCATCTGCACCACCGCCAGCATCCGCGACTGACCGCGATCATGGAGGCGCTGGTGAAGGACGCCCGGGCGCGGGCCGATTTCTCGGGGGCGCAGACGGCGGCCATGTCGATTGCCGCCCTGCGCGCCACGGTGGAGGAAACCGTCGAACACGGGGGGCGGCGGCTCGATTGCGTGCGCGGGTGGCTGGAGGATGGCCGGCAGGCCGCCTTCTATCCCGGCGAGCTGCCCGAGAATCCCGCCCGGCTGCTGTCTTTGGCCCGCGAGGGGGCGGAAAGGTGGCTCGACGCCGATTACGGGGTGATGAATTTCGCACCGGCCCCGCTGCGACTGAAGCCCGGCGAGGGTCCGCCGCACATCCGCCTCGACCGGGCGGCCCAGTTCCTGATCGGGGACCGGCTGTGAGGGCGGAGGTGGTGCCGGCCGGGACGAGGGGGCGGCGATGAGGGGGAGCTGCCGGAAGTGCATCTGACGTGGGAAAGGCCATGAGCGGGAAAAACGACAACGGCCCGGTGCTGATCGAACTTGAGGGTGCGCCCTCGCAGACACCGGACACCGCACCCGCGGTGTCCGACGCAGCGCCCGCCGAGGGCCGGGCCATGCAGGCAGCCGCCGCCTTCGCCGCCCGTCCGCCTTCGGCGCTGGGGCGCTGGTTCTGGCGGCTTCTGGGAGCGCTGGCGGTATTTTTCCTCGGTCTCTGGGCGTGGGATTTCGTCACCGGGTTGATCGCGCGAAGCCCCTGGCTGGGCTACGGGGCGCTGGCGCTGGTGGGGGCCTTCGTGGCGGTCTGCGCCGGTATCGCCCTGCGCGAGTGGGCGGCGTTTGCGCGGCTGCGGCGGCTCGATACCATCCACCGCATGGCGGCCAGGGTACTGGCCGAGGACGATCTGGACGGGGCGCGCCGGGTCGTGGCCCGGTTGCGGGCGCTTTATGCGGGGCGGGACGAGTTGAAATGGGGCCTGGCACGGCTGGCCGAGCGCGAGGGCGAGGTGCTCGACGCCGATGCCCTGCTGGGGCTGGCCGAGGCCGAAGTGCTGGCCCCGCTGGACGCCGCCGCGCGGCGGGAGATCGAGGCCGCGGCGCGCCAGGTGGCCGCCGTCACGGCGGTGGTGCCGCTGGCGCTGGCCGATGTGGTGGCGGCGCTGGCCGGCAATCTGAGGATGATCCGCCGGATTGCCGAAATCTACGGCGGGCGGGCCGGCACCCTGGGCAGCTGGCGGCTGACACGCACGGTGCTGACCCATCTGGTGGCCACCGGCGCGGTGGCGGTAGGCGACGACCTGATCGGCTCGGTCGCCGGCGGCGGAGTGCTGTCGAAGATCTCGCGCCGTTTCGGCGAGGGGGTGATCAACGGCGCGCTGACCGCCCGGGTGGGGGTGGCGGCGCTGGAGGTGTGCCGCCCTCTGCCCTTTGCCCGCGCGCCCGCGCCTTCGGTTTCCTCACTGGTCCAGCGGGCGCTGTCGGGGCTGTTCGGTGGCGGGAAGGAAAGGTAGCGGAGGTTTCGCCAAGGCCCCCGCCGGGGTTTTCCGGGTTTTACGGGTGCGACGGAACCCTGCGCCTTTCAGCGCAGCACCGGCACCGCCCCCGGCTGCCTGCGCACCTGTTCGATGCCCATCCGCATGCCCTCGCCGATCCGCCGGGCCAGCGCCACCCAGGGCACGGCCACCTCCATGGGCAACACGCGGGTGGCGGTTTCCTCGAAGAGGTCCAGCCATATCGGAAAATGCTCGGGCATCACCGAGGGGGTGGCCATGTGAACCTGCTGTGGCCGGCCATCGTAGTTTCGCTCGTGCAAAATGGCATTGCGCCAGAAGCGGGCGATCTTCTCCTCATGCGCGGCCCAGGCTCCGAGGCTTTTGCCGATGCGTGCGTTGAAGATGGGCCCGAGAACCGGATGCACCCGGATCTCGGCATAAAAGGCGCGCACCTGTGCGTCGATCTCGTCGGGCGTGATCGCAAAGCGCGGCGGCATGGCGTTCATCGGCGTTCTCCTGTCTTCACCTTCCGATATGGCACCGGGAAGCCCGCTGCAAAAGGGCGACCCATAGCACGTCGGGAAGAAGCGCTTCTGTCAGGTTACGGCCACCTGCGCAGCCCTCAAATAGCGCAGCGGGTGGCCATAACCGGGTCTCGGGTCTCTACAGTGGTTTTAGGAACCACACTGAAGAGGAGACCGGCTATGACGATAGTGTCCCGACCCGTGGTGTAAGAGGCGGCCACCGTGTTTCTTCGATAGTCTGAGGTTTGCGAGAACCAATGACGTGCCGAAGGAGACCACCTCTGACCGAGACCATGATTGACGTTTCCGAGCTGATCGCCAAGAGCGAAGACGGGGATTTTCTGCGGGAATTGATCCGCGACGCAGCCGAGCGGCTGATGGAGATCGAAGTGTCCGCGCTGTGCGGGGCCGGGCACGGGCAGCGGACGCCGCTGCGTGAGAACCAGCGGAACGGTTATCGCGAACGCCGGTGGGACACGCGGGCGGGCAGCATCGGCCTGAACATTCCGAAGCTGAGGAAGGGGTCGTATTTCCCGGCCTTCC
>JALSGY010000256.1 GCA_026982515.1 Paracoccaceae bacterium | reverse complement strand
GCATTGGCGCGGGCCGGGTCGTACTCGGCCTTGTAGCTCAGCCACTTGGGATCGACGAAATCGGGCGTGGGCGAGAAGCCGATGTACTGCTTGGGCTCGCCGAGGCCGAAGAAGGCGGTCTCGTTGAGTTCGTCGCGGTTGATCGCCACCGACATCGCCTCGCGGAAACGCACGTCGCCGAAGACTTCGCGCTTGGCCAGATCCTCGGAGGTGACGTTGAACGAGAAGGTGGGCATGGCGATGGTCGGCTTCAGATCCACCGTGAAGTCGCCCTTCTCCTGGTTTTCCAGCAGGATCGGCGCCGAGGGCAGGGTCAGCGACTGCGCCTTGTAGGTGACCTCGCCGTTGATCAGCTTGAGCAGACGCACCTCGTTTTCATTGGCATAGGTCTCGTCCTGCTCGTTGATGTAGGGCAGCTGGTTGCCGGCGGTGTCGACCGCGAAGAAATACGGGTTGGCGACGAACTTCCGCCCTTCCGTGGTTTCCTTGATGATCTGGTAGCTTTCCAGCGTCGGCATGGCGTCACGCGGCAGCCTGGCCACCTTGTCGGGGCTGTTGAGCATCGGCGTGCCGGTGTCCGTCCAGTCCGAGTTGCCGTAATAGGCCTTGATCAGCGCATAGCCGTTCTCGAAACCGTAGCTTTGTGCCAGCTTGTCGGCATCGGGGTTGATGGCCGGGTGGAACTGGCCCAGGAAGCTCTTGGGCTGGAAGGGCTGGGCGTAGATGGTGGCGAAGGTCGCCAGCAGGCCCGGCTTGGGCGCCGGCAGCTTGAAGACCACCGTCTGCGGATCGGGGGTTTCCACCGTCATCGGTTTGCCCGCCACCAGCGCGTAATCCTTGGGCTTGGAGAACACGTTGGGGTCCATCATCAGGTTGTCGTACCAGAACTTGATGTCGGCCGAGGTGAACGGCGTGCCGTCAGACCACTTGTGCCCCTTGCGCAGCTTGAAGGTCAGCTCGGTGAAATCCTCGTTCCACTCCCAGGATTTGGCCACATAGGGAACGATGGTCTGCAGGTCGTCCGAATAGCGCACCAGGTTGACATGGCGCACCGACAGGAAGTCCGAGGTGCCGGCCTCGGGCGCGTTGGACAGCGCATCGAAGGTGCCGCCGTACTTGCCGATCGATTCATAGGGCGCGATCACCAGCGGTTCCTCGGGCAGGCGCTCGGAAAGCGGGGGCAGCTCGGGGTTGCCGCGGATCTTGGCGTTGAGCTCCTTGATCGCCGGGTTCTCGGCAAATTCCAGCGTGCAATTGGCCAGGGACTGGAATTCCGCCAGGTCGTATTGCTGCGGGAAGGCCCCGGCGGCAACGCCTTGCGGGTCGGCCACCGTCACGGCCGGGCAGGGCGCGGCGAATGCCGTTCCCGCCAGCGCGATCAGGGCGGCTCCCGATAACAGTATTCGTTTCATGTCTTTCGTTTCCTCTCTGCAGTTGAACCGGGCGCTTGCGCTCCTCGGCGCGACAGCCGGCCGGTGTGGCCCGCCATCGCATTCTTTCTTGACGTTGGCGTGACAGTTCCCCCCGTCACTCTCCTGGTCTGCGGATGCGCTGCCGGCCCTGGGAAATTGCCGGGCACCGTCACCCTGAAAGGCACCTTCACCCCGTATTTTGATTCTGTCAATTTTTCATACTCTGTGTTCGGGGCTGTAAAATATTGCACAGACCGCTGATCCGGCCATCGGGAAAGCTGTGAAATGAATGTTTGACAGTATGTTGCATCGCGAACTTCATGCAAGTGCAATCAGCGCCACTCCCAGCGCCACGACCACGGCCGCCCGGATTCGCCGCCGCCAGGGACGTTCTCTCAGAAATGTGACGCCGATCAGGGCTGCGAAAAGCACCGAGGTTTCGCGCAGGGCCGAGACCATTCCCAGCGGGGCCAGCGCCTTGGCCCAGATCACCATCCCGTAGGCCGTGGCCGAGATCAGCCCGCCGGCCAGGCCGGTGACGAGCGTGCGCGGCGAGGTCGTCCACAGCCGCCGCCCGCCGCTGGAAAAGACGAACACAGTCACGAAGATCTCGAGGATGAACAGCCAGCCGATATAGCCCGCAGGCGCCCCCGACAGGCGCACGCCCAGCCCGTCCACCAGCGAATAGGCGGCGATGGTCAGCCCGGTCAGCAGGGCCGGCAGAACCGCCCTGCCGCGCAGTGCCCCCCGGCGCAACCCGCCCGAAAGCGCGACCACCCCGGCCGAGACGGCGACGATTCCCGCCCAGACCGGCACCGCCAGCACCTCGCCTGCGCCCATTGTCGCCCCCAGCGCGACCAGCACCGGGGCGATGCCGCGCGCAACAGGGTAGACCAGCGAGAGATCCCCCAGCCGGTAGGACAGGTTGAGCAGCGCATAATATCCGAAATGGATCAGCGTCGAGGCGGCCAGATAGGGCCAGCTTTGCGGCGCCGGCAGCGGGGAAGCGGCGGCCAGCGCCACCCCCAGCGCCACATGGCCCAGCGAGAGCAGCCCGAAGACCGAGGCGCGCTCGCTCGACAGTTTCACCAACGCGTTCCAGACGGCGTGCAGCAGGGCCGCCCCCAGGACCAGCGCCAGCAGCCCCGCCGTCATGGCCCTGGCCGGCCCGGGGGTGGCGCGGCGGGCGTCAGGGCTTTTCGCCGCGGGCCAGCCGCGCGTTGATGTCCTCGATAACCGCCGGCAGATCGACCAGGCTGTCGATCACGTAATGCGCCCCGC
>JALSGY010000255.1 GCA_026982515.1 Paracoccaceae bacterium | reverse complement strand
GTACTGGTAAAGGCCAAGTGCGATCTTGCAGACATCCAGCTGGACGCGATCTCCGGGAACGGGCCGCTCGTAGCGCCTGTCAATGAGCGTTCAAAACTGACCCGGTTTCAGCATTTAAAATTGACCCACCCATTATGTTGCAAAGGCCCCAGACGGGCCGCCCTCATATAGCGAGTCCGTCTGGGGGCTTTGCTTGCGCGGCGTTCAGGTTTTTACGCGCTGCTTGCTTTGTGCGAACCGGTAAGACTTGTTGCCGGTTTCGATGATTGCGCAGTGGTGTGTGACGCGATCCAAGAGCGCGGTTGTCATCTTTATGTCGCCGAAGACGCTTGGCTGTTCACTTGGGCTGCTCTCATTCCATAGAGCTTCAGCTTCTTCATCGCGTCGAACACGTCGGATCGTTCCATTTGTCGGTCTCCTCAAGCTGTCGTATCGGGCGCAGTTCGCGGCGGGTTCGCAGGCCAAGCGCAGGGCGTCCAGGGTGGTAATTGTCATGGCCGGCGGCGAGAAATCGCCCGCTCAGACCTCCAGCTCGGCATCCCAGTAAAGGAAATCCATCCAGGTCTCGTGCAGGTGGTTGGGGGGAAACTTGCGGCCGATGTTGCGCAGCTCTTCCGCGCTGGGCCGGCGGGGCGGGCGGCGCAGGCTCATGCCCGCCCGGGCGGGGCTGCGCGCCCCCTTGCGCAGGTTGCACCGCGCACAGGCCGCAACCACGTTTTCCCAGCTGGTCACCCCACCGCGGGCCCGCGGCACCACGTGATCGAAGGTCAGCTCTCCGCGGCTGCCGCAGTACTGGCAACGAAACTCGTCGCGTAGAAAGAGGTTGAAGCGGGTGAATGCCACCCGCCGCTGCGGCTTCACGTAATCCCTGAGCACCACCACCGAGGGTATGCGGATGGTGGTGCTGGGGCTGTGCACCGCAACATCGTACTCGGCCACGATATCCACCCGCTCCAGCCAGGCCGCCTTTATCGCCTCCTGCCAGGGCCACAGCGACAGCGGGTAGTAGGAAAGCGGCCGGTAGTCGGCGTTGAGCACCAGCGCCGGATGATGTCTCAGCGCCCCCGGCTCCCGCACGAAGCTCGTCCTGAATTCGCCGTCCATGGGTGACTCCGCCCCCGCCCTGTCTGCCACGCCTTGACACCAGAGCGGGAGCCGCCCGCTCCGCCGTTGGGGCCGACTATATATCGAGGCAGGATCGAGGCAACCCCCAAGCTGTGGGCGCTCCCCGGGGGCCAGGGGCGGCCCTACCCCAGCCCCAGCTTCTCGCGCATGAAGGCCAGCGCCACGCTGAGCCCGTCGGGGGCGATCGAGTGGCCGGTGCCCTTCATGACATGGGCATAGACATCGAAGCCCGCCGCCTGCAGCGCATTGGCCGCCTCGGGCAGGCTGGAGGGGGGCACCATCTCGTCCTGGTCGCCGTGGATCAGCAGCACGGGGGGCTTGACACGCGCCTCCTCGGCTAGGCGCTCAGGCCCCAGAAGCCGCCCCGAAAAGCCGACGATGCCGGCCACCGGGGCAGGCCGGCGCGGGGCCACGTGCAGCGCCATCATGGTGCCCTGCGAGAAGCCGAACAGGATCATCCGGTCGGGGCTCAGCCCCTCCCCGGCCAGCACGTCGTCAAGGAAGGCGTCCAGATCGGCCGCCGAGGCCTGCATCGACCGAGCCGCCGCCTCCTGCGAGGAGCCATCCAGCCAGGGGACCGGAAACCACTGATATCCCATCGGATTGTTCACGCAGCGCTCTGGCGCGTCGGGGGCGATGAAGACCGTGCCCGGCATGTGCGGGGCCAGAGGCTCGGCCAGGCCCAGCAGATCGTTGCCATCGGCGCCATAGCCGTGCAGGAACACCACCACCTGCCGCCCCTGCCCCCTTGCCGGGCCCTTGCGGCCGTATTCCAGTATCCGAGTCATCTGATCCCTTCCCGTTGCTTGCACACCCGGTAGTAGGCCCACAAGAGCCGCGCCGCAACGCCCCGCCAGGGCGACCAGGGCGCGGCCATCTCGCGCAGCTGCCGTTCGGGCGGACGCGCGGGCAGGCGGAACAGCATCCGGGCGGCCTCCTGCAGGGCCAGATCGCCAGCGGCGAAGACATCGGCGCGGCCGAGCGAGAACATCGCGTAGATCTCGGCCGTCCAGCGGCCGATACCGGTAATTTCGGTGAGCGTGGCAATCACCTCCTCGTCGGGCGCGCTGCGCAGGCGGTGGTAATCGATCCCGGCCGCGGCCAGTGCCCGCAGGTAGCGTATCTTCGGCCCGCTCAGCCCGCAGGCGCGCAGCTCGGCCTCCTCGGCGCGCAGGATCGCGCCCTCCTCCACCAGCCCCGCCACCCGCATCCGCCGCAAGATGGCATCGGCCGAGGCCACGCTCAGCTGCTGGCTGACGATCGCCTCCGCCAGGGCCGCGAAACCGTCGGGGCGGCGGCGCAGGGGCGGCGGGCCGGTCAGCTCCAGCGCGCGGGAAAATCGCGACTCGGCGCGGATCAGACAGGCCAGCCCTTCGGCGATGCAGGCCTCGGTCTCGATGATCCGCCCGCTCATGGCAGCGCCCTCACCCAGGCCATGGCCTCGCCCACGTCTGCCACCCGCCGCACCCGGGGCTGGGGCGGGCGGCGGAGCATCACCACCGGCAGGGAGAGCGCGCGCGCCGCCATCAGCTTGGCCGCGCCTCCCGTGCCGCCCGCATTCCTGGCCACCAGCCACT
>JALSGY010000254.1 GCA_026982515.1 Paracoccaceae bacterium | reverse complement strand
CCATCGAGACCCCCTGCCCCAGCGGGCTGAGCAGGAAGGCGCGGTCGATGTTCTGCTCATAGGCGGCGTGGCCGACCTCGTGGATGGTGGAATAGAAGCAGTTGAAGGGATCGTCCGGGCTGGTTCGGGTGGTGATGCGCACATCCAGCCCCGAGCCCGAGGAAAACGGATGCACCGCCCTGTCGATGCGGCCGTGGTCGAAATCGTAGCCGAAGGCGCGGGCCAGCTCGTGCGAGAGCGCCATCTGCCCGGCCTCGTCGAAGCTGCCCGTCAGCGGCGCGGGCTGGCGCTCTGCCCCCAGCAGGCGCTCGCGCAGCGCCACCAGCCGCGGGCGCAGGGCGGCGAACATCCGCTCCAGCTCGCCCGCCGTCATGCCCGGCTCGAAATCGTCAAGCAGCGCGTCATAGAGATCACCGCCATCGGCCAGCGCCGCCGCCTCCTCGCGCTTGAGCGCCACCACCTCCTTGAGGGTGGGGGCGAAGGCGGTGAAATCCTCCGCCGCGCGGGCCTGCGCCCAGATGCCCTGGGCCAGCGAGGTGACACGGGCGATCTCGGCGGCCAGCGGCCCCGGCACCTTCGTGTGGCGCAGGTAGCTGCGGCGGATCAGGCGCAGGTTGGCGCGGCCTGCCTCGTCGAGTTGCCCGGGGTCGATCTTGTCCAGCCATTCGCCGATGCGCGGATCGGTGCGCCGGGCGTGCAGCACCGCCTCCATGGCGCCGATCTCCTCGCTGCGCTGCGGGGCCGCCCCGCGCGGCATCACGGTTTCCTGGTCCCAGCCCAGCCGCCCGGCCACCTGCGCCAGCGCCTCGGTTTCGCGCTGGAAGGCCATCAGTTCGTCGTAGCCGTTCATGCTGCAGCCCTCCGCAGGGATTGCGCCGGCGGATGAATCGAGAGGAACCGGGCGCGCAGCACCAGCACCCACAGGATCACCGCGCCGAACTGATGCACGATGGCAAGCGGCCACGGCGCCGCATACAGCACAGTGCCGATACCCAGCACCAGCTGGCCGAACAGCATCACCGCCATCCAGTCGAAGGCGCGGCGCAGCCCGGTGTTGCCGCTGGCCCGGCTGACCCGCCACAGCCACAGCCCGAAGATGAACACCAGATAGCCCCACATGCGGTGGATGAACTGGACCAGCCCGTCATCCTCGAAGAAGTTGCGCCACAGCGGGGTCAGATCGAAGGCGTCGGGCGGGAAGAACTGCCCGGCCATCAGCGGCCAGTCGGTGTAGCCGCGGCCTGCGTCGATACCGGCGACCAGCGCCCCCAGCAGGATCTGGATGAACAAAAGCCCCAGCATCCAGCCGCTCAGCCGCACCAGCCGCGGCTCGCGCGCGCGCCGCGCCTGCAGCAGTTCGGCTTCGCTTCGGCCCAGGGTGAAGACCATCCAGGCGATGAGGCCGAGGATGACGAAGGCCAGCCCGAGGTGGATCGCCAGCCGGTAGCTGGCCACGTCGAGCATCTCGCCGCCCAGGCCCGAGGAAACCATCCACCAGCCCACCGCGCCCTGCAGGCCGATCAGCACGCCCACCCCCAGCAGCCGCGGCGCCCAGCCCCGGGGGACCTGGCGGCGCAGCAGGAACCAGAAGAAGCCGATCGCCCAGACCAGCCCGATGGAGCGGGCCAGCTGCCGGTGGCCCCATTCCCACCAGAAGATCGACTTGAATTCCGAAAGGCTCATGCCCCTGTTCTGCAACTGGTATTCGGGGATCGCCTTGTAGGCCTCGAATTCGGCCTGCCAGTCGGCCTCGTTCAGCGGCGGGATCGCGCCCGAAAGCGGCTTCCACTCCACGATCGAGAGGCCCGAATCGGTAAGCCGGGTCAGCCCGCCCACCGCGACGATGGCCATGACCATGACGAAGAGCACCATCAGCCAGGCCCGCACCGCGCGGCGCGCCCCCCCGGACCTGCGGTCGATGAGGCCGGGCTGCGGAGCGGCGACCTCCTGCCGGCTGTCGGTCTCTACCTCTTCGAAAATCGCGCGTTTTCGGCTCATCTCATCCCCCGTTCCCGGTTTCGCCGCGACACTAGGCCCCCGCCCTGCCCGCTGCAAGTCAGTCGCCACGTTCCTTCCAGCGCACCATCTGGCGCATGATTCCATGCAGAAGCTGCACGTCGGCCCGCGTCAGCGGCATCCGCGACCACAGGTTGCGCAGGTTCAGCTTCATCCCCGGCGCCTTGGCCGGCGGAAAGAAGAATCCCGCCTCCTCGAGCCGCTCCTCGTAATGGTCGCCCAGTCTTTCCACCTCCAGCCGGGTGGCGAATTCGGTGCGCGCCAGTTCGGTCCGCTCGGGCGGGGCCTCGGCCTGCCCGCGGTGCCATTCATAGGCGGTCAGCAGCACGCATTGCGCCAGGTTGAGGCTGGGGAAGGCGGGGTTGACCGGCACCGAGACGATGGTGGAGGCCAGTGCCACATCCTCGTTTGTCAGACCGGCACGCTCGGGGCCGAACAGAACCGCCACCCGCTCACCCGCCGCGATCATTTCGCGGGCGGCGGCCATGGCGCGCTCGGGGGTCATCACCGGCTTGGTGAGGCCGCGCCCGCGGGCGGTGGTGGCAAAGACATGGGTGCAGTCGGCGACCGCCTCGGCGGTGGTGGAGAAAATCCCCGCCTCGTCAAGCAGCCGCCCCGCCCCCGAAGCCATCGCCACCGCCCTTTCGCTGGGCCAGCCGTCGCGGGGGGCCACCACGCGCATCCGCTCAAGACCGAAATTCCAC
>JALSGY010000253.1 GCA_026982515.1 Paracoccaceae bacterium | reverse complement strand
GGGATACATGGCGTAGGACGGCAGCCACAGATCGAACAGGACGCACAGCACGAAGCTCAGGGCCAGAAACGCCCCCAGGCTCCAGCCCAGGATGACGATCGGAATGCGCGGCGCCTTCCTGCGCGGAGCGAGTTCGGCGTGAACCGGGCCGAAGCTCAGATAGCCGTCGGAGGTGGTTTTCAGCATGGTATCGCTCCCGTCGGTGACGATCGTGATCGGATGGGTATGTGCGGCCGCCGGCCCCGGGGCGAACTCCCGGGTCATCTCGAAGCCGTCACCGGCGGACCGCGGCGGGAAACCCGACGGCGGGGTGGCGCTGCCTGTGGCGAACGGCGCCGGTCTCTCCCCGGGGTGGGCGAAAGGGTGAAACCGGTTCATCTCGGATCCTCTCGGATTGACTGCCGTTCACCTGACAGCAAGGAAAGCATCGCCCGATCCGCGTGGCCGGTCAAAGGCCACTTGGTAACAGTCTGTCACCGGGCCGGCGGTTGTTGCAGACTGTTACAAAGCTATCGGATGCACTGGCCTGCGCAGGGTGTTATTCAGGGCCATGAGCACCGCAAAGCCAGACTCCCAGGGCCACATTCTGGTGGTGGACGACGACCGCGAGATGCGCGACCTCGTCGCGCGTTTCCTCAAGAAGCACGGCTACCGGGTGACGATCGCCGGTGAGGGACGCGAGATGCGCCGCGCCCTGGCCGAGTGGAAGATCGATCTGGTCATCCTCGACCTGATGCTGCCCGGCGACGACGGGCTGACCCTGTGCCGGGAGTTGCGCGCAAACTCGAAGATTCCGATCATCATGCTGACGGTGATGGGCGAGGAGACCGACCGCATCATCGGCCTCGAGATGGGGGCCGACGACTACCTGCCCAAGCCCGCCAACCCGCGCGAATTGCTGGCCAGGGTGCGCTCGGTTCTGCGCCGGGCCCGCGCTGGCGTGACGGCCACCCCCACCAACCGCCCCCGAAGCCTGCATTTCGCCGGCTGGAAGATGGAAATCGGGCGCCGGCAGCTTTTCTCGCCCGAGGGTCTGCTGGTGGATCTTTCCTCCGGCGAGTTCGACCTTCTGATGGCGCTGGCCGAACATACCCAGCACGTGCTGAGCCGCGAGCAGCTGCTCGACCTCACCCACGGCCGCCCGGAAGCGCCCTATGAGCGTTCGATCGACATGCAGATCTCGCGCCTGCGCCGCAAGATCGAGAAACGCCCCGACAAGCCGGAACTGATCAAGACGGTGCGCGGCGGCGGATACGTTCTGTCTTGCGAAGTGAGCCGCGATGAAACGCCCGTTTCCTGACACGCTGGTCGCCCGCACGTTGCTGGCACTGGTCATCGGGCTGGCGTTGTCGCATGCGATCAGCATCGCGCTCTATCTGTCGGACCGCAGCACCGCGCTGGTCTCGGTCAACGGCGAACATGTGGGCGACCGGATCGCCGTGGTCGACAAGATGGTGCGCGAAGCGCCGGTTTCCGAACGTGCCAACCTGCTGGCGCTGGCCGACAGCCCGCTCATGCACATCACCTCGAGCGTGCAGAGCACGGTGGCGGAGAGTGACGGTGAAGACGAGGCCACCAAACTGTTTCGCGAGGCACTGATCCGGCACCTCAGCCCGGCGCCGGACCGGCAGGTGCGCCTGCTGCACATGGGGATGGTGGCGCCGGAGGGGATGCACGGCCCGTACGAGCCGGGCCAGGCCCCTGACGGATCGGTGGATATGATGATGGTCTCGCTTTCCCAGCCCGACGGCAGCTGGCTGAACTTCACCGTCCCCGTCGGCAGCCCCGAAACGCTGTGGAACCTGCGCTTCGGCCTGTCGCTGATGGTCATGCTGGCGGCGACCTTCATCCTCTCGGCGGCTGTGGTCATCTACCTGACGCGGCCGCTGGCCGTCTTTGCGCATGCCGCCCGGCGGCTGGGGCTGGATGTGGCCGCCCCGCCCCTGCCGGTGAGCGGGCCGGCCGAGATTCGCGAGGCCAGCCTCGCCTTCAACGAGATGCAGAACCGCATCCGCCGTTTCGTCGAGGATCGCACCCGCATGATCGCCGCCATCTCGCATGATCTGGGCACACCGCTGGCGCGCATGCGGCTGCGGGCGGAGTTCGTCGAAGACGAGGAACAGCGCCGCAAGATGCTGGCCGATCTCGATGACATGGAGAAGATGGTCTTCACCACCCTCTCCTTCGCCCGCGACGAAGCCTCCGCAGAGCCGCATACCGCGGTCGACCTGCGCAGCCTGCTGCAGCGGCTGTGTTTCGATGCAGCGGATTCGGGCCATCGGGTAACCCTGTCCGCCGGCGACGTCCCGGTGCCCTTCCGCTGTCAGCCGGTGGCGATGCGGCGTGCGCTTGGCAACCTCATCGACAACGCGGTGAAATACGGCGGACGGGCGGAGGTCTCCCTTCGGCAGGAAGAAAACGCCATCCACATCCTCATCGAGGACGAGGGGCCGGGCATTCCCGAAACGCGCTTCGAGGACGTGTTCCAGCCCTTCCGCCGCCTTGAACAATCGCGAAACCGCGAAACCGGCGGCACCGGCCTCGGCCTGACCCTCGCCCGCACCATCATCCGTGCACATGGCGGCGACATAATGCTGCGCAACCGCCCCGGCGGCGGGCTGCGGGTGCTGGTCATCCTGCCACGCTGAACGCGCCGGGGGTGGATCACGGGCAATGCTGCACCGCCGCATCCGGCGATGCAAATCGCATGCAGAGGGCCTGCCGGCCCGGC
>JALSGY010000252.1 GCA_026982515.1 Paracoccaceae bacterium | reverse complement strand
GCGGCGGTGGTCCAACTCCGATCCGGTTACCGGGCAGGCGGCCTGGTTCGACCTGCGCGTGCGCATCGAGAAGGCTCCGCCGGGGCCGCCCTCCGAGCCGGTCCTGCCGGCCCAGAAATCGCCCGTTGGCCGCGGGCCCAGGAACGTTGCCTACGGGGAGGACTTCAAATGACGATGCTTCCCGCGAAGACCGAGAAGAAGCTCGGCCTGGTGATCGATCTCGATACCTGCGTCGGCTGCCACGCCTGCGTCATCAACTGCAAGGAGTGGAACACCTCCAACTACGGCGCCCCGCTTTCCGATGTGGACGCCTACGGCCCCGAACCCGAGGGCACCTTCCTCAACCGGGTTCATGCCTTCGAGGTCACGCCCGAGGATGGCGGATGCGCCCAGACGGTACATTTCCCCAAGTCCTGCCTCCACTGCGAGGACGCGCCCTGCGTCACCGTCTGCCCGACGGGTGCAAGCTACAAGCGCACCGAGGACGGGATCGTGCTGGTCAACGAGGATGACTGCATGGGCTGCGGTCTGTGCGCCTGGGCCTGCCCCTACGGAGCGCGCGAGCTGGACCAGCTGGCAGGTGTCATGAAGAAGTGCACCCTGTGCATCGATCGCATCTACAACGAGAACCTGCCCGAGGAGGACAGGGTTCCAGCCTGTGTGCGCACCTGCCCCGCGGGGGCGCGCCATTTCGGCGATCTGGGAGATCCCGACTCGGAGGTCTCGAAACTGGTGGCCGAGCGCGGCGGCATCGACCTGATGCCCGAGCAGGGCACCCGCCCCGTCAACAAGTACCTGCCGCCACGCCCCAGGGACACCGCCGCCGGCAGCGGCGAAAAACTGACCCCCGTGGCCGAGGAGCCCAAGGGCTTCCTCGCATGGCTCGACAAAGCACTGGAGGCGATCTGATGCATCCGGCACCTTCCGTCATCTTCTTCACCGCCTTTTCGGGGCTGGGCTTCGGGCTGCTGGCCTGGCTGGGCCTCGGCCTGCCCGATGTGACCGGCCGCCCGGCCTTCGGCTACTACTTCATCGGCTACGCGATGGCCGTGGGCGGGCTGGCGGCCTCCGCCTTTCACCTGGGCAACCCCAAGAACGCCGTGAAGGCCTTTTCGCAGTGGCGCTCCAGCTGGCTGTCGCGCGAGGCGGTGCTGTCGGTCATCACGCTTGTGGCCATCGCCCCCTATGCCATCGGCCGCATCTTTCTGGGAACCGACTGGTCGCTTCTCGGGATGGCCGGGTCGGTCCTGGCGCTGATCACCGTGTTCAGCACCTCGATGATCTACACCCAGCTGAAGACCGTCCCGCGCTGGAACACCCCCGCAACGCCGGTGCTGTTCCAGCTCTACGCCATCAGCGGGGGCGCCCTGCTGGCCGGGCAGAGCAGAATTGCCGCCGTGCTTCTGCTGGTGCTGGGCGCGGTGCAGCTGCTGGCCTGGCGCAAGGGCGACAGGCGTTTTGCCGAGGCCGGCTCCACCGCGGAAAGCGCCACCGGGCTGGGGCGCATCGGCAAGGTGAGGCTGCTGGAGCCGCCGCATTCGGGGCGCAACTACCTGATGAAGGAAATGGTCCACGAGATCGGCCGCAAACATGCGCAGAAGCTGCGGATCATCTCGCTGCTGTTCGCCGTGCTGGTGCCGGCGGGGATCCTGCTGCTCCTGCCTGCCAGCTATGCGACGGTGCTGCTGGCGGTGGTGATTCACGTGCTGGGACTGCTGGCCTCGCGCTGGCTGTTCTTTGCCGAGGCCGAGCACGTGCTGCGCCTCTATTACGGAAAATGAGAACCGGCCGCATCGTGCCGCGAAAGGAAGACGGATGGGAAACGACCTGAGGAAGATAATCGTCTCGCGACTGATGACCATCAGCTTTCCCGGGGTGCGCCCGGATCTGCTGGTCTCGGGGATGATCTCGGAGCGCGACATCACCATCGATGGCGGACGGGTGGTGATCCCGGTCAACATCCCGGCGGGGTTCGAGGGTGATCTGGCCGCACTTCAGCAGCTGATCGAGGAAAAGATCGAGCCGCTGGAGGGGGTGGAAACCCTGCTGGTGGTGCTCACCGCCGAACGCGCCGCCGAACCGGCCCCCGAGCCGCCGAAGCTGAAGAAACGCCCCACCGAAGCCCCGGGCCCCGACCTGCGCCCCCATCAGGCGGTGGTACCCGGCATCAAGGCGATCGTGGCGGTGGCCTCGGGCAAGGGCGGAGTGGGCAAATCCACCACCTCGGTCAACCTGGCGCTGGGGCTGCGCACCCTGGGCCTGAAGGTGGGGTTGCTGGACGCCGACATCTACGGCCCCTCGATGCCGCGTCTGCTCGACATCACCGAACGCCCCCAGATCGAGGACGAGCGCATCATCCCGATCGAGCGCTACGGGATGAAGGTGATGTCCATGGGGTTCCTGATGGAAGAGGACAACCCCGTCATCTGGCGCGGACCTATGGTGGTTTCGGCCCTGATGCAGATGGTGCGCGAAGTCAACTGGGGCGAGCTGGACGTGATGGTGCTGGATATGCCCCCGGGCACCGGGGATGCGCAGCTGACCATGGCCCAGCAGGTGCCGCTGCAGGGGGCGGTGATCGTCTCCACCCCGCAGGACCTGGCCCTGATCGACGCGCGCAAGGGGCTGAAGATGTTCAAGAACGTGGACGTCCCGATTTTCGGGATCGTCGAGAACATGTCCACCTTCATCTGCCCCCATTGCGGCGAGGCCTCGCATATATTCGGCCATGGCGGTGCCGAG
>JALSGY010000251.1 GCA_026982515.1 Paracoccaceae bacterium | reverse complement strand
GCGCACCGGCTGGCGGGTCACGCCCAGATCGCGCACCGTCAGCTCGGGGTCATCGGCACGCGCGGTGCCGCCGCCGATCATCACCGCGTCGTGGCGCGCCCTGAGCGCATGCACATGCCGGCGCGCCTGCGGCCCGGTAATCCACCGGCTTTCGCCGGTCGCGGTGGCGATGCGCCCGTCGAGGCTGGCCGCCAGTTTCAGCGTCATCCACGGCCTGCCCTGGCCGACGCGCAGGAAGAACCCGGCGTTGAGCGCACGCGCCCGGACCCCGCACAGGCCCTCTTCCACCTCGATACCGGCCCGCCGCAGCCGCGCGATGCCGGCACCGTTCACCCTGGGGTCCGGGTCGCCCGTGGCCACCACCACCCGGGCGATGCCGGCCGCAACCAGCGCATCGGCGCAGGGCGGTGTCTGCCCGTGATGGGCGCAGGGCTCAAGCGTGACATGGGCCGTGGCACCGCGGGCAGCCGCACCGGCTTGTTGCAAAGCCCGCACCTCGGCATGGGGGCGGCCGCCGTCGGCCGTCCAGCCGCGGCCCACCACCCGGCCCTCGCGCACGATCACGCACCCCACCGCCGGGTTGGGCCAGACCCGCCCCAGCCCCCGCGCGGCCAGGGCCAGCGCGTGGCGCATGTGGCGAATGTCGGCTTCGGTGGCGCTCACTCGTCGCCCTGGGAAGAGGGTCGCAACTCGGAGACGAACTTGTCGAAATCGTCCGCGGCCTGGAAATTCTTGTAGACCGAAGCAAAGCGCACGTAGGCCACGGTATCGATCCGGGCCAGGCTTTCCATCACGATCTCGCCGATCACCTTGCTTTCGATGTCGGTCTCACCCATGCTTTCAAGCCGGCGCACGATGCCCGAGATCATCTGGTCGATGCGCTCGGGCTCGACGGGGCGTTTCTGCATCGCGATGCGGATCGAGCGCTCCAGCTTGTCGCGGTCGAATTCCTCGCGCCGTCCGTTGGACTTGATCACCACCAGGTCGCGCAGCTGCACCCGCTCGTAAGTGGTGAACCGCCCCCCGCAGGCCGGGCAGAACCGCCGCCGCCTGATCGCCACATGGTCTTCGGCGGGACGCGAATCCTTCACCTGGGTGTCGATGTTTCCGCAAAACGGACAGCGCATACCAATCCCCCATTCTGTGCCTCTGGTGCGGGCCTTCCCACTTGTCCACAGCCACTATAGGGACTCCGCGAAAGCTTGGGTAGGGGCGAAATGACACCGCAAGATACGGGGGATGCACCGCCCCGCAATTTCAGGCAGGGGGGCGAAAATCGCCTTGACGCTGCCGATCGACCGGCATATCTGCAATTGAGAACCATTCTCAACAACACCTTGACACTCAGGAAAAGAGCAGCAGATGACAGGACACAACGGCTGGCGCCGCGCCAGCGAAACCGCGTCGCTCTCCGACGTCCATTCCTCGGTGCCGGTTCGCGGACGGCGCTTTCTCAAGCGCATGATGTCCTTCCTGGGCCCTGGCTACCTGGTGGCCGTCGGCTACATGGACCCGGGCAACTGGGCCACCTCGCTGGCAGGCGGTTCGGCCTTCGGCTACACGCTGCTGTCGGTGGCACTGATCTCCAACATCATGGCCATCCTGCTGCAGGCGCTGGCACTGCGGCTGGGGATCGCCTCGGGGCGCGATCTGGCCCAGGCCTGCCGCGACGCCTTCCCCGCCTGGGCCTCGGTGCCGCTGTGGCTGCTGGCGGAGGCCGCCATCGTGGCCACCGACCTGGCCGAGGTGATCGGCACCGCCATCGGCCTCAACCTGCTGTTCGGCATTCCGCTGGAAATCGGCGTGGTGATCACGGCGTTGGATGTATTCCTGATCCTGTGGCTGCAAGGCAAGGGGTTTCGTTATCTCGAGGCGGTCGTGGTCGCCCTGACCCTGGTGATCGCGGTGAGCTTTGCCATCCAGATGGCCTATGCCCAGCCGGTTCTGGGCGACATCCTGCGCGGCTTCATCCCGCAAACGGAAATCCTGAAATCCCCCTCCATGCTGTATCTGGCACTGGGCATTCTCGGGGCCACGGTCATGCCGCACAACCTGTACCTGCACTCGGCGGTAATCCAGACCCGCCAGATCGGCCCCAGCCGCAAGGAAAAGCTGCAGGCCATCCGCATGGGCACCATCGATTCCACCATTGCGCTGATGTTTGCCCTGTTCATCAACGCCTCGATCCTGATCCTCGCTGCCTCCGTCTTCAATACCGCAGGCCAGACCGAGGTGGCCGAAATTCAGGATGCCCATGCCCTGCTGACCCCGGCCCTGGGATCTCTGGCGGCCACGCTGTTTGCGCTGGCGCTGCTGCTTTCGGGGTTGAATTCCACCGTCACCGCCACGCTTGCCGGGCAGATCGTGATGGAGGGGTTCATCAACCTGCGCATGCGCGCCTGGGCGCGAAGGCTGCTGACCCGGGGCCTGGCCATCGTGCCGGCCGCCGTGGTCACGGTACTTTACGGCGAGAGCGGCACCGCACGGCTTCTGGTGCTCAGCCAGGTGGTGCTGTCGCTGCAACTGCCCTTTGCCATCGTGCCGTTGGTGATGTTCACCGGCAACAAGGCCAAAATGAACGGGCTGGAGGCCCCGCGGTGGCTGGTGACGGCCTGCTGGATCATTGCCGCGATCGTGGTGACACTGAACGTCAAGTTGCTGTGGGATGTGGCCTCCGGCGCCACGGTGGTCATCTGAACGCTCAGCGCAGCATGGCCACCACCTTGCGGCGGTGCGGCCGGGTGC
>JALSGY010000250.1 GCA_026982515.1 Paracoccaceae bacterium | reverse complement strand
GCTTGGAGAGCATGAAAGCGGCCGCACCCAGTACAACGCCTCGGTGCAGCTGGCGGTCGATCTGGGTGATACCGTGAAGCGCATCGACGGCACCGAGGTGCCGGTGCTGACCCCATGGCTGAAGGGCGCCGCGCCGAAGACGGCGGCACGGGCAGGCAAAGGCACCGCACCGGCTGCGAATACGGCTCCGGCCGCCGTCTCGCCCGAGGCGCCGAAGCCGAAGAAGCCGCGCGCGCTCAAGGCACCGCGCAAGTCCGGTGCGGATGATCTCAAGAAGATCAGGGGCATCGGCCCGAAACTGGAACGCCAGCTCAATGAGCTGGGCTATTACCACTACGACCAGATCGCCAGATGGACACCGGCCGAGGTGGCCTGGATCGACGAGAACCTCGTCAGCTTCAAGGGCCGGGCCAGCCGCGACGACTGGGTGGAACAGGCCCGCATCCTGGCCGGGGGCGGACAGACAGAATTTTCGAAACGCGCTAAAAACTGAGGATCGACGTCAACGGACAAACTGACAAGGAGATGACCGATGGGCGCTAGCGGATCGAACAATTCGGGCAGGATAATCTCCTGGGCGGTGATTGCCGGCGTGGTCGCCTTTTTCATCCTCATGTTCGCGATCGACTATGATTTCTGGCCGGCGGTGATCCTCGGCCTCCTGGTAGGCGTTCTGGTGGCCATCCTGCTGTGGATCGGCTTCCATCGTGAGGCGGACGAGGCGGGCCTTGCCTCGGGCGCGGTTCCGCAGGCGCGGGAGCCGCAGGAAAAGCCTGCCCCCGCGAAGGAAGAAAAGGCTGTGGAAGAGACGGGCGAGAGGCCGGAAAGCGAAAAGCCCGCCGCGGCCGCGAAGAAGCCGGAACCCGCTGGAAAAACCGCAAGGGCCGAAGCAGAAGCAAAGGCCGAGGCCGGCCCGCCGCCGGCCCTCAAGACGCCGCGCGGCGGCAAGGCCGACGATCTCAAGCAGATCAGGGGCGTCGGTCCGAAACTGGAGAAGATGCTCAACGAGATGGGCATCTGGCACTTCGACCAGATCGCCTCCTGGGGGCCCGGCGAGGTGGCGTGGATGGATGCCAATCTCAAGGGCTTCAGGGGGCGGGTGTCGCGCGACGACTGGGTCGGCCAGGCGAAGGCCCTGGCCGGCGGCCAGGCGGGGAAGGAAGACTGATGCGGAGTGAGTGCCAGTGACCCCCGAAGAGGACAGGCGGCTTTCGCGCCAGGCACGGGTGGTGTCCATCGTCATCGCGGTGACGATGGCGCTGTGGCTCGGCGCCCAGTGGCTGGGCCGCGAGATCGGCCTGGCCGGGCGCTATGCCATCCTCTTCGATCTGATGGCGCTGGCGGCCTTCTTCTGGGCGCTGGTGGTAATCTTGCGAATCTGGCGCAGGCGCCGGGAAAACTAGGGAAGCAGACATGCTGAAGGATCAGGACCGGATCTTCACCAACCTCTACGGGATGCACGAGCGCACCCTTGCGGGGGCGAAATCCCGGGGGCACTGGGACGGCACCGCCGCCATCATCAAGAAGGGCCGCGACTGGATCGTCGACCAGATGAAGGCCAGCGGGCTGCGCGGGCGCGGGGGCGCGGGCTTTCCGACCGGGCTGAAGTGGTCCTTCATGCCCAAGGAAAGCGACGGCCGGCCCGCCTATCTGGTGATCAACGCCGACGAGTCCGAGCCCGGCACCTGCAAGGACCGCGAGATCATGCGCCACGATCCGCACACGCTGATCGAGGGCGCGCTGATCGCCTCCTTCGCCATGGGGGCGCACACCGCCTATATCTACATCCGCGGCGAGTTCATCCGCGAGCGTGAGGCGCTGCAGGCGGCCATCGACGAGGCCTATGACGCGGGGCTCCTGGGCCGCAACGCCGCCGGATCGGGCTGGGATTTCGATCTCTATCTGCATCACGGGGCCGGCGCCTACATCTGCGGCGAGGAAACCGCCCTTCTCGAAAGCCTCGAGGGCAAGAAGGGCATGCCCCGCATGAAGCCGCCGTTCCCGGCCGCCTCGGGGCTTTATGGCTGCCCGACCACCGTGAACAACGTGGAATCCATCGCCGTGGTGCCCACCATCCTGCGCCGCGGGGCGGACTGGTTCGCCTCTTTCGGGCGGCCCAACAACGCCGGCACCAAGCTTTTTGCCATCTCCGGCCACGTCAACAACCCCTGCGTGGTCGAGGAAGCGATGTCGATTTCCTTCGAGGAGCTGATCGAGAAGCACTGCGGCGGCATTCGCGGCGGCTGGGACAACCTCAAGGCGGTAATTCCCGGCGGCTCTTCGGTGCCGCTCCTGCCCGCCGACATCGCCCGCGAGGCGATCATGGATTTCGACTGGCTGCGCGAGCACCAGTCGGGCCTTGGCACCGCGGCGGTGATCGTGATGGACCAGTCCACCGATGTCATCAAGGCGATCTGGCGACTGAGCAAGTTCTACAAGCACGAAAGCTGCGGCCAGTGCACGCCGTGCCGCGAGGGCACTGGCTGGATGATGCGGGTGATGGACAGGCTGGTGACGGGCGAGGCCGAGATCGAGGAGATCGACATGCTGCTGGATGTGACGAAGCAGGTCGAGGGCCACACCATCTGCGCCCTGGGCGATGCCGCCGCCTGGCCGATCCAGGGCCTGATCCGCCACTTCCGCGACGAGATCGAGGACAGGATCAGGGCACGCCAGAGCGGCCGGGTCACGGCCGTGGCGGCGGAGTAGGAGGGATGCGGATGTTTGCACGGATGTTCACCGGCGCCATCGCGGCCACGGTTCTGGC
>JALSGY010000249.1 GCA_026982515.1 Paracoccaceae bacterium | reverse complement strand
CGCAAGTCCGGGGAAGCCGCCGCGCGCGCCCCTGTGGCCGCGCAGGGTGGCCCAGGCCATGTCCAGAACATCGTCAAGATTTTCCCGCCAGTTCTGCATTGCCGCATCTCCGCTTTGCAACTGGACGCCCGCGCAGGACTTGCGTAGCACTCCATCCATGAGTGATGCAATGCGACGTGAAGCCCAGAGGATCTTTCGCGCCGGTCTTGCCGCGGCAGATCCGGCGGTAGCGGTGCGTGCCTCGCTCGACTCCTCCCCCCTGCCGGAACCTCCTGGCCGGACCTTCGTGGTGGCGGTGGGCAAGGCGGCCATCGGAATGGCCCAAGCACTATGCGAGCGGATCAAGGCTGACGAGGTTGCGATCGTCACCAACTATGAGAACGCGCAGGAGGTGCCCGGGGCCAGGGTACTGGCCGCGGGGCATCCGGTGCCGGATGAAAACGGCCTGAAGGCGGGCGAGGCAGTGATCGGGCTGCTTGAGCGCGCCGGGCCGGACGACCGGGTGATCGCGCTGATCAGTGGCGGCGGCTCGGCGCTGCTGCCGGCCCCGGTGGAGGGGGTGAGCCTGGCGGACAAGGCCGAGGTCAACCGCCTGCTGCTGGGTGCCGGTCTCGACATCACCGCCATGAATCTGGTGCGCCAGCAGCTCTCGCGCCTCAAGGGCGGCGGGTTCCTGCGCCTGGCCGCGCCCGCGCCGGTCACGGCGCTGATCCTGTCGGATGTGGTGGGGGACGATCTTCGGGTGATCGCCAGCGGCCCGACTGTGGCCCCGATCGGCAGCCGGGCCGAGGCGGTGGTGCTGCTGAAAGAGGCAGACGTCTGGGAGAGGTTGCCGGGCTCCGTTCGGCGCCACCTTTCCGCCCCAGAGTCCCCCGCCGGGCCGCTGCCCGAGGCGGAAAACCGGCTGGTGGGCAGCAATGCGCGTTCGGTTGCGGCGATGAAGGCTGCGGCCCCGGAGGCGGCCGTCCATCCCGAACTGCTGGTGGGCGACGTGGCCGAGGCGGCGGCGGTGATCGCGGGCAAGGGGCGGGGCGTTCACCTGTTCGGCGGCGAAACCACGGTGCGGTTGCGGGGGCGCGGCATGGGCGGGCGCAATCAGGAGCTGGCGCTGCGCGTGGCGCTGGAGGCCGAGGCGCGCGGCTGGCAGGGGCCGTGGGTGTTTCTTTCCGGCGGCACCGACGGGCGCGACGGCCCCACCGATGCGGCCGGCGGGCTGGTTGATGGCGGCACGCTTGCGGCGATCCGCGCCAGCGGGGCCGATCCTCGGGCCCTTCTGGCGGAAAATGACAGCTATCATGCCCTCAAGGCGGCCGGGGCGCTGCTGATGACCGGCCCCACCGGCACCAACGTGGCCGATCTGCAGGTTCTGATCCGCAGCACGGGGTGATGGAGATGCGCGAGGGGCTGGCGTTCGATCCGGGCAGTCCCCGGATGCGCAAACTGCCGATGAGAGGTGGTGATCGCCTTTCGCTTCGCTTGTCGGGGTGATCAGGGCGAGCGCACCATGTCGTTGCGCCGGGGGGATGACACGGTGCTGCGTCCGGGGATGACGTTTCACTTCATGCCGGGGCTGTGGCTCGACGACGGCGGGATCGAGATTACCGAGCCGATCGTGATCACCGAAACCGGCGCCGAGTGCCTTTGCCGCCTCCCGCGGCGGCTGTTCGTGAAGGATTGAGGCGGCTCAGGTCACCGAGACGAAGCCGGTGATCAGCTGTCGCAGTCCGATCGCGGCGCCGACGAAGATCGAGGCAAGTGCCACCGGGGCGCCGTAGAACAGCACCGAGAAGGCCGAGATTCCCTGGCCGATGGTGCACCCGAAGGCGATCACCGCGCCGATGCCCATGAAGGCCGCGCCGAGGATCTGACGCTTGAGTTCGCGTGGATCCTCGCAGGCTTCCCAGCGGAAATGGCCCTTGATCAGGCTGCCGATGAAGGCGCCTGCCAGGACGCCGCTCACCGAGCCCACCCCGAAATTCAGCGTATTGCCCGAGGAGGTCATGGCGTAGATGATCGTATCGCCCAGCGGTGCCGAGAAGGTATGGGATTCCACCGGCACGGCGGCAAAGCCGGTTTCGGCCACCCAGTTCGTGCCGGCCCAGCCCGAAACGATGGCGATGCCGACGAGAGCGCCCCAGATGATCGCCCGGGGGCGGGAGATGAACTCGCGCGAGGCCAGGGCCGCGATCAGGATCGCCAGCCCGATCAGCAGCCCCACCGGGACGGCCGAAACACCCAGGCCACTGGCCAGCCAGTGGGCGATGCCGGGCGGGGTGGGGCCCTCGGCGGGAGGCTGGGGAAAGACCAGCACCCGCAGCCTCGCCAGCGGCCCCGAGATGGTGACATAGGCCGAGATCCCCATCACCAGCACGATCACGAAGGAGCGCAGATCACCGCCGCCCAGCCGTGCCAGCGCCCCGAAGCCGCAGTTTCCGGCCAGTGCCATGCCGTAGCCGAACAGAAGGCCGCCGAAGATGCTGGCCAGCGGGTTCCAGGCGAATGACAGGTAGATGGTGCTTTCAGCCTGCAGCGCGCCGAGGCCGATCAGCGAGAAGCTGCCGAGGATCGCCACGCCGATGGCAAGGAACCACATGCGCATGCGCAGGTTGCTGCCCTGGTAGAGCGCATCCTCGATCGCCCCCAGGGTGCAGAACCGGCCCAGCCGGGCAGCCAGCCCCAGAAGCAGCCCGCCGCCGAACCCCACCAGCGCAACCATCGCGGTTTCGGTGATGCCATCCCACATCGACGCGTCCTCCCCCAGACGTCGTGAGTGTCTGCGCTATGTCTGCGTGTCTCGCCCCTTCCCGGCGCCGTCCACGCTGCAGAACAGTTCGTAGATCGTTTCGAGTATTCGTCGTGGACGGTCGTCGGTCAAGGAATAGTAGATGGTCTTGCCCTCGCGCCGGGGCTTCACCAGCCCTTCGAGGCGCAGGCGTGCCAGCTGTTGCGACACCGCTGCCTGGCGCGCCGAGAGCAGCTCTTCCAGCTCGGTTACCGATTTCTCTCCGGTCACCAGGTGGCACAGGATCATCAACCGGCCCTCGTGGCTGAGGGCCTTGAGCATGTTCGATGCGTCGCAGGCGCTGGCCATCATCTTCTCCATGTCTTCATCCGACATGTCCGGCGTGATGACCGGAAGGCGCGCCGCGTTGAAATCTTCGGCCATAGGCTTGTCCATCGGTTCAACCTGGGACCTGGAATGCTGTCTGGCCCTCAATAGCCGCAATTGCCGCTTCGGTGCAATCTTCATATGGCCAGAAAGCGGCTTGCGGGGCCTGTCGCGATCTGCCTTGCACACCGTCGCCGCCTTGCGGCAGGGCCGCAGGCCCGGCACCTGGCGCCCTGCCATGGGGGAAGGGCATCAGGACTCGCCGGTGAAGTGAATGTTTTCGCGCAGGATCCTGCCCAGCATGCCCCAGAAGAAATCCTCCCCCGCGTATCCTTCGAGGCGGGCAACCTCCTGGCCATCGACCACCAGAAGGAAGGTGGGGGTGTAGATCAGCGGGGCCTTGATGGTCAGGTCCGCGGGAAGCGGATCCTGGATGTTGATCTTGCGCAGCGGCGCGGCGCGCCCCTCGGCCGTCTTGGGGTAGATGTCCATGATCTCCTCGTCCCACAGCTCGCACCAGACGCAGCCGTCCTCCTCGACCATCACCAGCTGGGCGGCAATGTCGGAAGCCACGGCGGGCAGGGGGGCGATAAGGCCGAGGGAAAGGGCAAGGACGAGGCGCCGCATGTCACCACCATTTGACGTAAAGCTCATACTCAATCTAAGTTGAATGTGTGAATAAGGCAAGAAAGGCCGCGGATGTTCGAGGTTTCAGCTATCGGGGCGCTGCTTGGTGGCCTTCTCTCGTTTCTTTCTCCATGCGTCCTGCCGATGGTTCCGTTCTACCTCGGCTACCTTGGCGGGGTGAGCATGGATCAGATGACTTCCGGCGGCCGGCTGGACGCGGGCGTGCGGCTGCGGGCGGTGGTCTCGGCGCTTCTGTTCGCGCTGGGGGTGATCACGATCTTCGTGGGGCTGGGCGCGGGGGCAACCGGATTCGGCCAGCTGGTGCGCGAGTGGTTCGGGGTGCTGCGCTGGGCCGCGGCGGCACTCATCGTGCTGATGGGGCTGCATTTCCTGGGGGTGGTGCGGATCGGCTTCCTGCACCGCCAGCTGCGGGCCGAGCCGGGAGACATGCGCAACCTCAGCCTGCTGGGGGCCTATCTCGTGGGGCTGGCATTCGCCTTCGGCTGGACACCCTGCGTGGGCCCCGTGCTGGCCGCCATCCTGATGACGGCAGCCGGCCAGGAGAGCACCTCCCAGGGCATGTGGCTGCTGTTCGTCTACGGTTCCGGCATGATGCTGCCCTTCGTGGCGGCGGCCTTCTTCATCGGGCCGTTCATGCGTTTCATGGGCCGCTTCCGGCGTCATCTCGGCAAGGTCGAGAAGGCGATGGGAGTGCTGCTGGTGGTGTTCGGGGTGCTGATCGCCACCAACACGGTGAACTACATCGGCTTCTGGCTGCTGAAGACATTTCCGATCTTCTTGCGGATCGGCTGAAGAAAAACCGTTCAGGGAGGAATTGAACGAAAATGCGTTGGATACTCGTGATGGTGATGGCCCTGTTCCTGTCCGGCCCGGCTGCGTCCGAACCGGGGGCGGTGGCCGAGATGGGAGATGACGGCCTCTACAAGACCGACTGGATGCGCGACACCTTCAAGGACCTGCGCGAGGATCTCGAGGAGGCCAATGCCGAGGGTCGGCGCCTGATGCTGATCATCGAGCAGCGCGGCTGCATCTACTGCAAGAAGATGCACGAAGAGGTGTTCCCGATTCCCGAGATCGAGTCCTACCTGCACGAGAACTACTTCGTGGTTCAGCTCAACATGTTCGGCGACGTGGAGGTGACGGATTTCGACGGCGAGGTGCTGCCCGAGAAGGACATGGTGATGAAATGGGGCATGATGTTCACCCCGACCATGGTGTTCCTTCCCGAGGAGGTGCCCCAGGACATGAGCGCGGCCCGCGCTGCGGTGGCGGTGATGCCGGGCTATTTCGGCCGTTACATGACGCTGAACATGCTCACCTGGATTGTCGAGAAGGGCTACGAAAGCGGCGAGAATTTCCAGAAGTATCACGCCCGAAAGCTGAAAACCCAGCTTGAAAATTGATCTTTCCGCACCTTCCGGGTGATGCGGCGATCATATTTTTTCGAAAAAATCAAGGATCTAGGCGTATATCTAATTATCTGAATACACAAGAAAATTCAAATCAATGAATTTGATGTTGCGAGAATCGAGGTGGCTGAGCTACGCTGTTCACATAAAGTTTACGGGAGGTGAAATGAAGAACACTGCAATCACTCTTGCGGCGTTCTTGCTGGCAACGGGTGCGGCATATGCCCAGACGATGCCATCAGACGTCGTGTTCGAGGACGGTGCCGTGGCGCAGTCCCTCACGGGCGTAGCGGGGGATCCCGCCAACGGCCGGGCGGTTTTCAAGAACCGCAAGAAGGGCAACTGCCTTGCCTGTCACGCCAACGCCGATCTTGCCAGCGAACAGTTCCACGGAGAGATCGGGCCGCCGCTCGACGGGGTCGGGGATCGATACACCGAAGCCGAGCTGAGGGGCATCATCGTCAATGCCAAGATGGTCTTCGAGGATACCATCATGCCTGCCTTCTACAGGGTCGACGGGCTGAACCGGGTTCTCGAGAAGTTCCAGGGCAAGACGATCCTGACCGCCCAGGAAGTCGAGGACGTGGTCGCCTACCTGATGACTCTCAAATAGCCGTTGCCGGCCGGGCAGCCGGCCGCGCCAGACGGTTTCGAAACCGAGGAGATACATATGCAACTTACAAGACGCGATGCTCTCAGCCTGGGGCTTGGCGCGACGGCTGCGTCGTTCCTGCCGCTGCGGGCGATGGCTTCGGCCGATGATCCGGTGGCGGCGTGGATCGCCAACTTCACCGGCGGGACCGAGGCGGGCACCGGCGGGATCACGCTGACCGCGCCCGAGATAGCCGAGAACGGCAACACCGTGCCGGTTTCGGTCGAGGCCCCGGGGGCGGTGGCCATCATGGTGGTCGCGCCGGGCAACCCCAACCCCGGCGTGTTCCAGATCAAGTTCGGCCCGCTCGCCGCGGAACAGTTCGTGTCCACCCGCATCCGCCTGGCCGGGACGCAGGACGTCATCGCCATCGCCCAGATGGCCGACGGCAGCTTCGTCCAGACGACCCGGACGGTGAAAGTGACAATCGGCGGCTGCGGCGGCTGACCAGAGGAGAAAGAGAAAGATGACAGCAGGTGTCAAACCACGCGTCAAGGTCCCGAAATCGGCGGCGGCCGGGGATACCATCACCATCAAGACGCTGATCAGCCACAAGATGGAATCGGGCCAGCGCAAGGACAGCGACGGCAACACCATCCCGCGCAAGATCATCAACCGCTTCACATGCGACTTCAACGGCCAGAACGTGATCGACGTGAAGCTGGAACCGGCGATCTCGACCAACCCGTTCTTCGAATTCAGGGCAAAGGTTCCCGAGTCGGGAGAGTTCACCTTCACCTGGTATGACGACGACGGCGACGTCTACACCACGTCGAAGAAGATCAAGGTCGCCTGACGGCGCGCAACCGGGGAGGAATACGAATGATAAGAAAAGCGTTGCACGCAGCGGTGAGCCTGGTGCTCTCGGGGGCACTGGCCCTGCCGCTGACCGCCGAAGAGCACATCAGCGAGATTCTCATCAACGAGGAGATCCCGATCACGCTTCGCACCGAGGCCCCGCCCTTCGTGGAGGGGCTCGACGAAATCATGTCGGGCTGGCTCTTCCGCTCGGAGGAAACCCAGACGCTGCAGCTTGACGACTTCGACAACCCGGCCTTCGTCTTCGTCGATCAGGGCATGGACCTGTTCAACAAGGTCGAGGGAACGGCGGGCAAGTCCTGCGCGGCCTGCCACCAGGACCTCAGCGAATTCGCCGGGCTACGCGCTTCGCTGCCGCGGGTCGAGGACGGCCAGGTCGTGACCATGGAAGACCTGATCAACGAATGCCGGGTCGAGCGCATGGGCGCCGAGCCCTGGAAGTGGAGCGGTACGCAGATGACCTCGGTCAATGCGCTGATCTCGCTGCAGTCGCGCGGGATGCCGGTCAATGTCAAGATCGACGGCGAGGCAAGGCCGTTCTGGGAAAAGGGCAAGGAGCTCTATTACACCCGGGTCGGTCAGCTTGATCTGGCCTGCGCCAACTGCCATGAGAACAACTTCGGCAACATGATCCGCGCCGACCGCCTGTCTCAGGGCATGATCAACGGCTTCCCGACCTACCGGCTGAAGAACGCCAAGCTGAACTCGGTTCAGGGGCGCTTCAAGGGCTGCATGAAGAACATCCGGGCCACCCCCTACAAGGAGGGTTCGGAAGAGTTCAAGGCGCTGGAGCTCTATCTCGCCTCCCGCGGCAACGGGCTTTCGGTCGAAGCACCGTCCGTCCGCAACTGAAGCAGGCTGCCCCGCGCCGGCGTGCCCGGCGCGGGATTTTCCTTCTTTTCACATTCATGAAGGTGAATGTGGAATTCTCGCGCAAGAGGGCCCCCTGATGATATCTCGTCGTGATTTCCTGCAGGCCGGGATGGCCGCCTCCGCCCTTGTCGGGGCTTCCGGTTTCGGCAACTGGGCGCGTCTGGCCGCCCGCCAGGCGCTGACCCAGGACCGGCTGCTGGAATTCGAAACCACCGGAAACGTCACCCTGATCCACATCACCGACGTGCATGCCCAGCTGGAGCCCGTCTGGTTCCGCGAACCCGAGATCAACATCGGGGTCGGTGCCCAGCGCGGGCTGGTGCCGCATGTCACGGGGGCAGATTTCCGCCGCCTCTACGGCATCGAGGACGCAAGCCCCGAGGCCTATGCCCTGACCCATGACGATTTCGTGGCGCTGGCGCGCACCTACGGGCGCATGGGCGGGCTGGACCGGGTTGCCACGGTGCTCGCGGCGATCCGCGCCGAGCGCCCCGATGCGCTGCTGCTTGACGGCGGCGATACCTGGCAGGGCAGCTATTCGGCGCTCAAGTCCCAGGGCAGGGACATGGTCAGGGTGATGAATGCGCTGGAGGTCGATGCGATGACCAGCCACTGGGAGTTCACCCTCGGCATCGACCGGGTGACGGAGATCGTCGACAACGAGCTGAACTTCCCCTTCCTCGGGGCCAACATCTTTGATGCCGAATGGGACGAACCGGCCTACGACCCCTACACCATGTTCGAGCGCGGCGGGGTGAAGATCGCGGTGATCGGACAGGCCTTTCCCTACCTGCCGGTGGCCAACCCGCGCTGGATGTTCCCCGGCCTGTCCTTCGGCATCCGCCAGGACCGCCTGGCCGAGATGGTGCAGGAGGTGCGCGATGGAGGGGCAGAATGCGTGGTGCTTCTGTCGCACAACGGCTTCGACGTGGATCGCAAGCTGGCCGGCGAGGTGCCCGGCATCGACGTCATCCTCACCGGCCACACCCATGACGCCATCCCCGAGCCGGTGCTGGTGGGCAGGACCCATCTGATCGCCTCGGGCAGTCATGGCAAGTTCGTCTCGCGCATCGATCTGGATGTGCGCGACGGCGAGGTGAAGGAGCTGCGCCACAAGCTGATCCCGATCTTCTCCGACGTGATCGAGCCGGACCGCAAGATCGCGGCCCTGATCGCGCAGGAGCGCGCGCCCTACGAGGCCGAGATGGCCGAGGTGATCGGCCGCACCGACAGCCTGCTCTACCGGCGCGGCAACTTCAACGGCACCTGGGACGATCTGATCTGCAATGCCCTGATCGAGGAGCGCGAGGCCGACATCGCGCTCAGCCCCGGTTTCCGCTGGGGCGCCTCGCTGCTGCCCGGCGACGAGATCCGCCGCGAGGACATCTTCAACGCCACCGCCATGACCTACCCGGAGGTCTACCGCAACGAGATGACGGGCGAAACGCTGAAGCTGATCCTCGAGGACGTGGCCGACAACCTGTTCAACCCCGATCCCTACTACCAGCAGGGTGGCGACATGGTGCGCGTGGGCGGCATGGGCTACCGGATCGACATCAACAAGAAGCAGGGCGAGCGGATCAGCGACATGACGCTGCTGAAGACCGGAGAGCTGATCGACCCGGCGAAAACCTACGTCGTCGCCGGCTGGGCCAGCGTGAACCAGGGAACCGAAGGGCCGCCGGTATGGGAACTGGTGGAAAATCATGTCCGTCGTCTGGGCACGGTTTCCATCGAACCCAACAGGAGCGTCAAGGTGGTGGGGGCATAGACGGCCGGCCGGGCAAGGGCCACCGCAGGAGAGGGAGGCATCCGCGATGTCCGATTCCGACGGCAGGAGAGGCGCAACCCGGCGCGGTTTCATCAAGGGCGCCCTCGCCGCCGGGGCGGGGGCGGCCTCGGCCGGCGCCGCCGGGGCCGAGGCCGGCGACCCGGCGATCACCGAGCTGCAACCCTGGATGCGAGCGTTCGGCCCCGGCGTCGATGCCAGCCCCTACGGCCTGCCGTCCGAGCATGAAAGCCACGTGCGCCGGCGTTACGTGGAGTGGCTGCGCCCCGATACCATCTCGGCGGTCAACTTCACGCCGATCCATCAGCTTGACGGGATCATCACCCCCAACGGGCTGTGCTTCGAGCGCCACCACTCGGGCGTGGCGCTGATCGACCCGGGCAGGCACCGGCTGATGATCAACGGCTTGGTGGACACCCCGCTGGTCTTCACCATGGAAGATCTCAAGCGCTTCCCGCGTGAAAACCGCATCTATTTCCTCGAATGTGCCGCCAATTCGGGGATGGAGTGGCGCGGGCCGCAGCTCAACGGCTGCCAGTTCACCCATGGGATGATCCACAACCTGATGTATACCGGCATCCCGCTGCGCCATGTGCTGGACGAGGCGGGGCTGAAGCCCGGCGCGAAATGGCTGCTGGCCGAAAGCGCCGATGCGGCGGCGATGACCCGCTCGATCCCGCTGGAGAAGGCGCTGGACGACTGCCTGCTGGCCTTCGCCATGAACGGCGAGGCGCTGCGCCCCGAACAGGGTTATCCGCTGCGCCTGGTGGTGCCGGGCTGGGAAGGCAACATGTGGATCAAGTGGCTGCGCCGCATCGAGGTGGGCGACAGGCCCTGGCATCAGCGCGAGGAGACTTCGAAATACACCGACCTGCTGGGCGACGGCCGCACCCGACGTTTCACCTTCGAGATGGATGCCAAATCGGTGATTACCAGCCCTTCGCCGCAGGCCCCGATCACCCATGGCCCCGGCCCCACGATCATCACCGGCATCGCCTGGTCGGGGCGGGGCACCATCGCCCGGGTCGACGTGACGCTGGACGGCGGCGTCAACTGGCACACCGCGCGCCTGTCGGGGCCGAGCTTCGACAAGTCGCTGCACCGTTTCTACTTCGAGTTCGACTGGGACGGGCGGCCGATGCTGCTGCAAAGCCGTGCCATCGACAGCACCGGTTACGTGCAGCCCACCAAGGATGCGCTGCGGGCGGTGCGCGGGGTCAGTTCGGGCTATCACAACAACGGCATCCAGACCTGGGCCATCGATTCGGAGGGGAGGGCGGAAAATGTCGAGATTTCGTGATCTTGCCGCGCTTTCCCTGGGCGTGATCCTTGCCGCGTCCGCCGCCTTCGCCCAGCAGGGCGGCAAGCTCGGCCTCGGCCGGCCGGCCTCCCCCGACGAGCTGGCCGCCTGGGATATCGATGTCCGCCCCGACGGCCTGGGCCTGCCCGAGGGCCGGGGCGACGTGCTCACCGGCGAGGAACTCTATACCGGGTTGTGCGCCGCCTGCCACGGCGATTTCGGCGAGGGCACGGGGCGGCTGCCGGCGCTGGCTGGCGGCGAGGGCACGCTCACCGACGAGTTCCCGGTGAAAACCGTCGGTTCCTTCTGGCCCTATCTTTCGACCGTCTGGGATTACGTGCACCGCACCATGCCCTATGGCAATTCCCAGTCGCTCAGCGATGACGAGGTCTATGCCCTGACCGCCTATATCCTCTATCTCAACGATCTGGTGGACGAGGATTTCGTGCTCACGCGCGAGAACCTGCCCGCCATCCGCCTGCCCAACGAGGGCGGCTTCATCCCGGATGACCGGGCCGGGACGGAGCTGCCGGCCTTTTCCGCCGAGCCCTGCATGGAAAATTGCAAGGACCGCGTGGAGATCACTGCCCGCGCCGGGGCCCTCGATGTCACCCCCGAAGCGGAGGAGCGATAGCGCGCGGCCGCTTGACGCGCATCGTTGCCTGCCCCTGCGCGGTGCGGGATACTGCAATCACGGATGACGAGGAGGACCTGTCATGAAATTCCTGATCTCCTGGATAAGCGCCCTGATGCTGGCCTTTCCCGCCCTGGCCGAGGGCGTGACCACCTACCCCTATGATGGCGATTTCGACGATGCCACCTTCGCGGTGGAAAGCGCCATCATCGACCGCGGGCTGGTGATCGACTACGTCAGCAAGGTGGGCAACATGCTCAACCGCACCGGCGCCGACGTGGGCTCGGATGTCAAGATCTTCGACAACGCCAATGTCTACCTGTTCTGCTCGGCGGTGATCTCGCGCAAGATGATGGAGGCCGATCCGATGAACATCGCCTACTGCCCCTACGGCATCTTCGTTGCCGATCAGGGCGGCAAGGTGGTGATCGGCTATCGCGATCAGCCCGAAGGGGTGATGCAGGAAGTCCAGAAACTGCTGGACGAGATTGCGCGCGAGGCGGTGGAGCAGTAAAACGCCCGTGCCCCGGCCTTCTGCCGGGGAGGGGAGTGTGCATGCAGGACTGGATCGAGCGGTTCGAAGGGCTGAAGCGGCTGGACGAGCGGCTCAAGCGCAAGCTGACGCAGCAAAGCCGGATCATCACGCTCAAGAAGGGCTCGGTGGTTTTCGGCCCCGGTGCCTCGCCCGAAAACCTGCTGCTGCTTCTCGACGGCACGGTACGGGTGCAGCAGCATTCCGAGGGGGGGCGCGAGATCGTGCTCTACCGGGTGCAGGCGGGCGAAAGCTGCGTGCTGACCACCGCCGCGCTGCTGGCCTATGACGATCACTCGGCGGAAGGCATCGCCGAGACGGACGTGCGCGCCGCCGCCATCCCGCGGATGGTGTTCGACGAGCTGATCGCCACCTCGCCCGAGTTTCGGGAATTCGTGTTCAAGAGCTACTCGCGCCGGATCACCGATCTGTTCTTCGTGATCGATGAGCTGGCCTTCCGCCGGGTCGACATCCGCCTGGCCCAGAAGCTGCTGGACCTGCAGGACAAGGCGGGCGTGGTGCGCGCCACCCATCAGCAGCTGGCTGCCGAACTGGGCACCGCGCGCGAGGTGATCTCGCGCCAGTTGCAGGAATTCCAGCGCCGCGGCTGGGTGAAGCTTTCGCGCGGCGAGGTGAAGATCGAGGACGAAGACGCGCTGCGCGACCTGGTGGTGGTGGTCTAGCCGCCACCGGTCCGGCGAGGGGGCTACCTGCCCCCTGCGGGCCTGCCGGCCCGCTACCCCCGGGAGTATTTCCCGACAGAAGAAGCTGCCAGCGGCTGGTACGGGCCGGGCTCACGCGCTCGTGTCCGAAAAAGTGGCGGGTTTTGTGACATTCTCACCGACGCGCCCCGCCGCGCGGCCTATCTAGAGTGCAATCGAACGAGAGCGGACGCGCGAACGCCCCCTGCCTGCATGGTTGCATTCCCGCCTCCCCGGCCTGCTTCCGCTACTCGGCAAACCGGAAAGGAACATCAAGATGCGTGACTATGCAACTGATACGCAAGTGAAACCCGAGGTTCAGGCCTTCTTCGACGAGGCCACCAACACCATTTCCTACGTGGTCAAGGACCCCAACTCGAACGCCTGCGCGGTGATCGACTCGGTGATGGACATCGATTACGCCGCCGGGCGGATCACCTATGACCATGCCGACAAGATGATCGACTACATCCGCAAGAACGACCTCAAGCTGGAGTGGATCATCGAGACCCACGTGCATGCCGACCACCTCTCGGCCGCGCCCTACATCCAGCAGCAGCTGGGCGGCAAGATCGGCATCGGCGAGAACATCACCATCGTGCAGGACGTCTTCGGCAAGATCTTCAACGAAGGCACCGAATGGAAGCGCGACGGCAGCGAGTTCGACAAGCTGTTCAAGGATGGCGATACCTACCAGATCGGCACCATGAAGGTGGTGGCCATGCATACCCCCGGCCACACCCCGGCCTGCATGACGCACATCATCGGCGATGCGGCCTTCGTGGGCGATACCCTGTTCATGCCCGATGGCGGTTCGGCACGCGCCGACTTCCCCGGCGGTGATGCCGGTCAGCTCTATGACAGCATCCAGAAGATCCTGGCGCTGCCCGACGAGACCCGCCTGTTCATGTGCCACGATTACGGCCCCAACGGGCGCGACATCCAGTGGGAGACCACCGTCGCCGAGGAGAAGGAGCACAACATTCACGTGGGCAAGGGCAAGACCCGCGAGGACTTCATCAAGTTCCGCACCGAGCGTGATGCCCAGCTGGCCATGCCGCGGCTGATCATCCCCTCGATCCAGGTGAACATGAAGGCGGGCAAGCTGCCCGAGCCCGATGACAGCGGAACCCGGATGCTGAAAGTGCCGCTGAACAAGCTGTGAGAAAACGGAACGTTCGGAAAAGAAAAGGAAGACAGCAATGAACATCCGCCAGATCGGTGAAGATTTCTTCATCTCGGGCCAGATCCATCCGGAGAACATGCGCGAGCTGGCCGCCCGCGGCATCCGGGGGATCATCTGCAACCGCCCCGACAACGAGCAGTGGGGCCAGCCCGATTTTGCGACCATCCGGGCCGCGGCGCAGATGGCCGGGATCGAGGCCCGTTACGTGCCCATCACCCACGGGCGGGTCACGCCGTCCGACGAGGCGGCCTTCCGCGAGGCGCTCAACAGCCTGCCCAAGCCGGTGCTCGGCTATTGCCGCTCGGGCGCGCGCTCGGCCTCGATGTACGGGGCGGTGGCGCAACAGGCCGCGTGATGTTCGCCCGCAACAGGTGAAACCGAGCCCCCGGGGAAGCCTCCGGGGGCTTGTGATTTGAGGGACAGCAAGGATGAAACCCGCCATTTTCCGCCTTTCCCGCTACCTGCCGATCCTCGACTGGGGCCGGCAGTACGGCCGTGACACCTTCACCAGCGACATGGTGGCGGCGGTGATCGTCACCATCATGCTGATCCCGCAGTCTCTGGCCTATGCCCTGCTGGCCGGGCTGCCCGCCGAGATGGGGCTTTATGCTTCGATCCTGCCGCTGGTGGCCTACGCCATCTTCGGCACTTCGCGGGCGCTGGCGGTGGGGCCGGTGGCGGTGGTTTCGCTGATGACGGCCGCGGCAATCGGCAAGCTGGGCCTTGCCAGCCCGGCCGAATATGCCGCCGCCGCGATCGTGCTGGCCTTCCTTTCGGGGCTGGTGCTGCTGGCCTTGGGCGTCTTTCGCCTCGGCTTTCTGGCCAATTTCCTCAGCCATCCGGTGATTGCCGGATTCATTACCGCCTCGGGGATCCTGATCGCCACCAGTCAGCTCAAGCACATCCTCGGCATCTCGGCCTCGGGGCAGAACCTGGTGGAGATCGCGGGCTCGCTGCTTGGGAACATCGGCCAGGTCAACCTGCCCACCGTGGTGATCGGCGCCTCCTCGGTGGCCTTTCTGTTCTGGGTGCGCAAGGGGCTCAAGCCGCTGCTGCGTGCGGCCGGCATGGGCCCGCGCCTGGCCGACCTTCTGGCCAAGGCCGGCCCGGTGGCAGCGGTGGCGGTGACTACGCTCGCCACCTGGGGCTTCGGCCTGCACGAACGCGGCGTGGCCATCGTGGGCACCATTCCGCAGGGTCTGCCGCCGCTCACCGTTCCGGCCTTTGACTGGGACCTGTGGGCCTCGCTGTTCGGCTCGGCGGTGCTGATCTCGATCATCGGTTTCGTCGAGAGCGTATCGGTGGCCCAGACGCTGGCCGCCAAGCGCCGCCAGCGCATCGACCCCGATCAGGAGCTGATCGGCCTGGGCGCGTCCAACATCGCGGCCTCGGTCTCGGGCGGTTATCCGGTGACCGGCGGTTTCGCCCGTTCGGTCGTCAATTTCGACGCCGGTGCCGAAACGCCCGCCGCCGGCGCCTTCACCGCCGTGGGCATCGCGCTGGCGGCGCTGTTTCTCACCCCGCTGCTGTTCTTCCTGCCCAAGGCCACGCTGGCGGCCACGATCATCGTCGCCGTGCTTTCCTTGGTGGATTTCCGCATCCTACGCCACACCTGGAACTACAAGCGGGCCGATTTCGCCGCGGTGGCGGCCACCATCGCCCTGACCTTGATCTTCGGGGTGGAAACCGGGGTTTCCGCCGGGGTGCTGCTTTCGATCCTGCTCTATCTCTATCGCTCCTCGCGCCCGCATGTGGCCGAGGTGGGGCTGGTGCCCGGCACCGAGCATTTCCGCAACATCAGGCGCCACAAGGTGCACACCGTTCCCTCTCTGGTGACCCTGCGCATCGACGAGAACCTCTATTTTGCCAATGCCCGTTTCCTGGAGGATTACATCCTCAACCGGGTGGTCGAGGACAGGGCGGTGCGTGACGTGGTGCTGATGTGCTCGGCGGTGAACGAGATCGACACCTCGGCGCTTGAAAGCCTCGAGGCGATCAACCACCGCCTGCAGGGAATGGGCATCCGGCTGCACCTCTCCGAGGTCAAGGGGCCGGTGATGGACCGCCTGCAGCGCAGCGATTTCCTGGAGCATCTCACCGGGCAGGTGTTCCTGTCGCAATACGCCGCCTGGCGGGCGTTGAACGGGGAAGAGGCGGGCGAACCGGGCCGGGAGGCGGGCCCGCGCGCGGTTCCCGCTTGATCTGGCGGCCCCGCGCGCCCATCAAGGGCAGGCAAGCCGCGGGAGAAGAGTCATGGGCCGGTGCAAGGCCGAGATGCCGCCAACCCTGAGCGGGCTGCTGGAGGCCCTGCTGGCGGCCGCAGATGAGCAGGAGCTGACGCTCGGCCGGCTGTTTGCGATGATGAACGCCCGCGGGCTGGCCGCGGCCATGCTGGTGCCCACGCTGCTGATGGTGATGCCTTTCGGGCTGTTTCCCGGCTCCAATGCCCTGCTCGGGCTGGTCATGGCCTTCGTGGCCGGCCATATCGCGCTGGGCCTTCGCAACCTGTGGCTGCCGCGGCGGCTGCGGCAGGTCGCGCTCTCGGGGCGGCTGATGCGCCGCGGGCTGCGCCGGCTCTTGCCGCTGGCGGCCTGGCTGGATGCCCGCACCGGCCGGCGGCTGGCCCTGCTGGCCGAGGGCGAGGCCGCCACCCGCCTGGCGGGGCTGGTGATGCTGGGGCTCAGCCTGTTTGCCGCCATCGCCGGGCTGATCCCCGGTATTCCCACCCTGGTTTCGGCGGTCGTGCTGCTGCTGGCACTGGGGCTTTTGTTGCGCGACGGGGTGGTGATGGCGGTGGGCTACGGCGCCACCCTGGCCGCGGTGGCGGGGGTGGTGGCGCTCTGGCCCGGCGCATAACTGAACAAGCATTCATTTTTTCTCGTATCCCCCTTCCGCCAGCCCGGGCAATGGGGCTAACCTGCCCGCGAACATCGGGAATCGAGCGGAGGAAAGGATGCAGATTTCATCGCAGACGGGGGCCGTGGTTACCGGAGGCGCTTCGGGGCTGGGGGCGGCGGTGGCGCGCGAGCTTGCTGCCAGGGGTGCCCATGTTACCATTTTCGACCGCAACGCCGAGGCTGGCCGGGCGTTGGCCGGAGAGATCGGCGGCAGCTTCCGCGAGGTTGACGTGAGCGATGACGAAAGTGTTGCCGCAGGATTTGCCGAACCCGGCCCCGCGCCGCTGCGCATCCTCGTCAACTGCGCCGGTATCGGGCCGGCCGCGAAAACCGTCTCGCGTGGCGAGCCCCACGATGCGGCGCTTTTTGCCCGGGTCATCGGCGTGAACCTGATCGGCAGCTTTCAATGCGCCGCCCGGGCCGCAGCGATCATGGCGGCGTGCGAGCCGCTCGGCGAGGACGGCGAGCGCGGGGTGATCATCTCCACCGCTTCGGTTGCCGCCTTCGAGGGGCAGGTGGGGCAGGTGGCCTACTCCGCCTCCAAGGGGGGGATCGTCGGCATGACCCTGCCGATGGCGCGTGATCTGGCCCAGCACGGCATCCGGGTGGTCACCATCGCCCCGGGCCTGTTCCGTACCCCGCTGCTGCAGGGCCTGCCCGAGGAGGTGCAGGAAAGCCTTGGCGCCCAGGTGCCCTTTCCCTCGCGTCTCGGCGATCCGGCGGAATATGCCGCCCTGGCCCGTCACATCGTGGAAAACCCGATGCTGAACGGCGAGGTGATCCGCCTTGACGGTGCCATTCGCATGGCCCCGCGCTGAGCGCCTTGTCCGGCGGTGGGAAGGGCGCGCCGCTCAGCCGACGAAGGCCTTTTCCACCACGTATTCGGCCGGGTCCGAGTTGGCCCCCTCGCGCAGGCCATAGCCTTCGAGGATTTCCTTCATGTCCATGTTGAAGGCCAGCGAGCCGCAGACCATGGCGCGATCGTTTTCGGGGGTGATCCCGTCGATGCCGAGATCGGCGAACACCTTGCCGGACTTGAGGTTGTCGGTGATCCGGCCCATGCGTTCGCTTTTCTCGCGGGTGGTAGTGGGATAGTAGCGCAGCTTGCCGTGCACGAATTCGCCGATCAGCGGGTCGTCGGGCAGCGCGGCGATCAGCTGGCGGCCGTATTCCAGATCGGCCACGTCGCGGCAGGTGTGCATCATGATCACCTCGTCGTAGCGCTCGTAGGTGTCGGGGTCGCGCATCAGGCTGGCGAAGGGGGCGATGCCGG
>JALSGY010000248.1 GCA_026982515.1 Paracoccaceae bacterium | reverse complement strand
CCACCGGGGAGTGAGCACCTCTTCATCTTGCTGAAAATACTCCCGCCGGAGGCATGAAGTCATGCTTCGAAAGGGTGCTCAGCGGGTGCCGAGCTCTTCCGACAGGCGCGCGGTGGTCTGGCCCGAAAGCCTGGCGCGGTAGACGATCAGCCCCTCCATCACCCGCATCACGTAGTTGCGGGTCTCGGTGAAGGGGATGTGCTCTATCCAGTCCACGGCATCGCGCGACCGCCGCGGGTCGCCCAGTTCCTTCAGCCATTGGCGGGCCCGGTTCGGGCCGGCGTTGTAGGCGGCGGCCACGATCGGATAGTAGAGGCCGAACTCCTCGATCAGCCGCGCCAGATAGGCACTGCCGAGGCGGATGTTGTAGGCCGGATCCTCGAGCAGCCGCCCCGCATCGAAGCCGAGGCCCTGCTCCTTCGCCATCGCCCTGGCCGTAGCCGGCATCAGCTGCATCAGCCCCATCGCCCCGGCAGGGCTGACGGCCCGGGGGTCGAACTCGCTCTCGCGCCGGGCGATCGCCAGCGCCAGTTCGCGCGCAACCGGCAAATCGCCATCGACCGGCCCGGCCAGCGGGAAATAGGGCCGCGGCAGGACCAGCCCGCGCGCGGCGGCGTATTTGGCCAAACTGACCGCCGCGTAGGGCTCGTCCATCTCGAGCGCCAGCTGCGCCAGGGCCCCCAGTTCGGGCGGCGAGAGCGATTCGGCAAACTTGCGGGCAAACCGGGCGAACAGACGGGATTCTCCGGCATACTGATAGAGAACGGCCGCCTGGAAGACCGGCGAGGCGGTGAAGTCGAACTCCGTCCAGTCGGGGTATCTTTCGCGCCCGGTCAGTGCCGGGTTCAACGGCAGGCCGGCCTTCTCGGCCGCCAGCATCCCGTAGAAGCTGGTCTGGAATTCCGCCGCGAAGGCATAGGCAAGGCGGGCCTCTTCCTCATGGCCGAGCGCCTCGTGCGCGCGCCCCTCCCAATAGCCGGCCCGGCCGAGGCTGATCGGGGTATTCACCGCGGCGCGGAAATGGCGGAAATGGTCGAGCGCCAGTTTCGGCTTCTTCAGATCGGTCAGCGCGATGAAACCAGCCAGCCATTCCAGATCGGCGTAATTGCGGCCCTTGCTCAGGAAATGGCGGCTGGCCATCTCATAGGCCTGCCGGGGGCGGCCCATGCGCATCAGCTCGCGCGCGAGGCTGCGGCGCAGGCCGGCCCACCTTTGCGGATCGCCCAGCGCCTCGGCCGAGGTGGAACGCGCCAGCATCAGCTCCACGGCGCTGTCCTTCATCCCGCGGGCCAGACGCCACTTCACGCGGGCATAGGCCAGCCCCGGATCGTCGCGCAGCCCGGCAGGGATGGCGCGCAGCAGCGCATCGACGCCGTTGCGGTTTTTCAACAGCGCGATGCGGGCCTTCGCCAGGGCCCGGCTGCCCGGACCGACCCAATCATCGAGGCGTTCGGCCTCGGAGAACAGGTTGCGCCAGATCAGCATGTCCTGCCGACCCGCCGCGTGGGGCCTGATCAGCGCGGCATATCCGGCGCGAAACCGGGCCTCTTCCTCCTCTGTCAGGGAAAACTCGTGCCAGGCGCGCAGGATCTCGTCGCGGGCCTGCCCGCCCTTGCCGGTGGCACGCAGGGCCGCGGCCAGGGCCAGGCTGCCGGTACCGGTCTGCGGCGCACGTTTCGCAAAATAGGATATCACCTGCCCGGGCGGCACATCCTCACCGATGGCCGACTCACCTTTCTTGCGCAGCAGGGCAAGGCCCGGCCAGTCGGGGTTATGCGAAAGGAATTCGGCAAACTCGGAGAACTCTCCCTCGCCGGCCCGCAGGCGGTGCCAGTCGATCATGGTACGGCCAAGTTCGCCCAGAGGGGCAATGGCGCGATAGGCGCCTTCCCAATCTTCGGCCCGGACCGCATCCATGGCGCTGCGCAACGCGGCGGCAGTGCGGTCGGGCCGGGGCGGAGCCTGGGCCGCGGCGGAAAGGGCGCTCAGGGCAAGGAGCAGCGCCCCCGCCACAAGAAAAGCGAATCGGAACGGTAAACTGGGTGCCTGCATCGGGCGCGACAGTACCCCACGGCCCGGGGGTGACAACACACAAACTTGGCATTCCCCCGCCGGGCGGCTAGTTTCCGCCGCGTCGGCAAGGAGGGGCGACTCGCGCCCCGGGAAACGAAAGGAGAGCGTGTCATGTTCAAAGGGTCCATTCCCGCACTGGTCACGCCGTTCAGGAACGGCGAACTGGATATCGACACGCTCAAACAGCTGGTCGAATGGCAGATCGAGCAGGGCAGCGACGGGCTGGTGCCGGTGGGCACCACCGGCGAAAGCCCGACCCTGAGCCACGCCGAACACGAGACGGTGATCGAAGAGGTCGTCAAGGCGGCAGCCGGGAGGGTGCCGGTGATTGCCGGGGCGGGCTCGAACAATACCGCCGAGGGTATCGGCCTGATCCGCCATGCCGAGCGCGTGGGCGCCGATGCGGCCCTGGTGGTGACCCCCTATTACAACAAGCCCACCCAGGCCGGGCTGATCGCCCATTTCAAGGCCCTGCACGATTGCTGCGAACTGCCGATCATCATCTACAACATCCCCGGCCGCTCGGTGGTGGACATGACCCCCGAGACCATGGGCGAACTGGCCAAGTTGCCGCGCATCATCGGGGTGAAGGACGCCACCGGAGACCTGGCCCGCGTCAGCCTGCAGCGCATGACCTGCGGCAAGGAGTTCATCCAGCTTTCCGGCGAGGATGCCACGGCGCTCGGCTTCAATGCCCAG
>JALSGY010000247.1 GCA_026982515.1 Paracoccaceae bacterium | reverse complement strand
TATTCCACCTTCTTGCCCAGGATGCCGGTGCCGTCGAGCGCCTTGGAGGTAAAGCTGTTCAGCATTCCGCCGTCGCCCTCGCCGTTGAGATGCTCGACCGCGAGCATGTAGGCGCGCAGCTCGTCCATGCCTTCGTCGGCATAGGGCCCCGATTGCGGAACGTTGAAGCCCAGCGTGACGGTGGAGCCGGTAGGCGCGTTGGTAAAGCCGGTATCGGACGCCGACCACACGGCGCCGGTGAAGATCGTCGGCAGCGCAAGGCCCGTGCCGGCAGCGGCGCCGGTCTTGAGCACACCCCGACGGGTGAGTTTGGTCTTGGACATGGATATCCTCCCGTTGCGTAACTTCGCAGCGCGCACCTCCCATGCGCAGACTGCAAGCCCCTTTTACAGGGCTGACGAAATATTGAGCGCATGAAGAAAATTTCTCAACAACCAGCTTGAAAGAAAGGATTTTTTTGTTAAAAAATATACAAACCATTTGCGATTTTTGTAAATAAATTTTCCCGCACCCGCAGAAAGGCGTTGATATGCAGGAGGATTGGCGATGCCGGCAAGCGGCCTGACCGGCAGCCGGATACGCGAAAGGCGCACCGCCTTGGGGCTGCGCCAGTCGGCACTGGCAAGGGCGGTGGGCATTTCGCCGGCCTATCTCAACCTGATCGAGCACAACCGGCGCAGAATCGGCGGCAAGCTGCTGGTGGCGCTGGCGCGCGAACTGCAGGTCGAGCCATCGGCCCTGACCGAAGGGGCCGAGGCGGCGCTGCTGGCCGAGTTGCGTGCCGCCGCGATGGGCCATCGCGAAGTCGCGGCCGAGCACGACCTGGCCGAGGAATTCGCCGGCCACTTTCCCGGCTGGGCCGCGCTGGTGACGGCCCAGCAGCGCCGCATCGAGACACTGGAGCAGACAGTCGCCGCCCTGACCGACCGCCTCACACACGATCCGCAGCTGGCCGCCTCGATGCACGAGGTGCTCTCGGTGGTCACCGCGATCCGCGCGACATCGGCGATTCTGGCCGAAGGCGGCGAGGTGGACCCCGAGTGGCAGGCGCGCTTTCACCGCAACCTCCACGAAGACAGCCGGCGGCTGGCGGAAAGTGCGCAGGCGCTGGTGGAGTATCTCGATTCGGCCGGCGAGGAAGGCGGGCAGGTGGGGGTCACCCTGCCTCAGGAAGAGCTTGAGCAGTGGCTGCAGGCGCGCGGCTTCCACGTGCCCGAACTGGAAGGCGAGGGGGCGCTCTCGCCGCAGGAGCTGGTGGCCCGCGAGCCGGCGCTGAACCGGGCGCGCACCACCGCTTCGCTGGCGGCAGGCTGGCTGGAGCGCTACCGCGAGGATGCCCTGCGCCTGCCGCTGGAGCGTCTGCGCGAGGCGGTGGCGCGGCTGGGGCTTGTCCCCGATGCGCTGGCCCGCGAGCTGGGCTGCGAGCTGCCGCTGGTGTTCCGCCGCCTCGCCTGCCTGCCCGATGCCGCGGATACCGTGCGCCCGGGGCTGGTGTCCTGCGATGCCTCGGGCACGCTGACCTTCCGCAAGCCGGTGGACGGCTTTCCGCTGCCGCGCTACGGCGCCGCCTGCCCGCTGTGGCCGCTCTATCAGGCGCTGGCCCGGCCGATGCAGCCGGTGCGCGCGCTCGTCGAGCAGCCCGGCCGCACCCCGCGCCGCTTCCTGTGTTTCGCCCTTGCCGCGCCGGCTGGCCCGGTGGGCTTCGAGCAGGTGCCGCTGTTTTCCTCGACCATGCTGATCCTGCCCGAGGAACTGGCCCCCGAAGACCCCGTCGCGCCGCTTTTGCCGGTCGGCGCAAGCTGCCGGATCTGTCCGCGCGGCGGGTGTGCGGCCCGGCGCGAACCGTCGATCCTGACGGACGGGTTTTGACAGGGGGCCGCATCCCGGCAATAGTCTGCGCAAGCACAAGACGTCTTCGGGGGGAGGGATCGGCGAATGGGCAAACGTGTCCTGCTGATTGAGGATGAACCGAACATCATCGAGGCGATCCGCTTCCTGCTGTCGCGCGAGGGCTATCAGGTGGATACCCACACCGATGGCGCGACCGCGCTCGAGGCGGTGGCGGCGCGCCGGCCGGACATGGTCATTCTCGACGTGATGCTGCCCAACAAGTCGGGCTACGACATCCTGCGCGAGCTGCGCGCCGGCGAGACCACCGCGCGGCTGCCGGTGCTGATGCTCACCGCCCGCGGCCAGCGGCGTGACCGCGAGATGGCCGAGCGCTTCGGCGCCAGCCGCTTCATGACCAAGCCGTTCTCCAATTCGGAAATGCTCAGCTCGGTGCGCGAGCTGCTGGGGTCGTGAAACCGCCCGCGCCGCTCTTCCTCGCCCGCCGCGGCTACCGCTACCGCCGCCTCACCGATGCCGCGCGCATCCTGCCGGTGCTCGGCGCCTTCCTGTTCCTGCTGCCGCTGCTGTGGGGCGGGGGGATGACGCGCAGCGGGGTGATCTACCTGTTCGCGGTCTGGATCTTCCTGATCATCCTCTCGGCCATAGTGGCGCGGCTGCTCGCGGCCTATGGCGAGCGCACCCGGGAGGACGGCGAGGGAGGGGCGGACTGATGGTGCCGTTCAACCTGCTCGTCCTGGTCAGCGTTCTTTACGTGGTGCTGCTGTTTCTGGTGGCCTTCGCGGCCGAGAAGCGTGCCCAGCAGGGGCGGCTGGGCTGGCTGCGCTCGCCATGGATCTACACGCTCTCGCTGTCGGTCTATGCCACCGCCTGGACGTTCTACGGCGCGGTCGGCTATGCGGCGCGCTCGGGGCTGGAGTTCGTCACCATCTACCTCGGGCCGACGCTGGTG
>JALSGY010000246.1 GCA_026982515.1 Paracoccaceae bacterium | reverse complement strand
GGTGCTCGACGGTGGCATCGAGGGGAGGCCCGACAACGTGGTGTTCTATGCCACCTCGAATCGCCGCCACCTGATGCCCCGCGACATGATCGAGAACGAACGCTCTTCGGCCATCACCCCTTCCGAGGCGGTGGAGGAGAAGGTCTCCCTTTCGGATCGCTTCGGCCTGTGGCTGGGCTTCCACCCCTGCAGCCAGGACGATTACCTGGCGATGATCCGCGGCTACTGCGCCGCCTGGGGGCTGGAGATCGACGAGGAGATTCTGCGCGCCGAGGCGATCGAGTGGCAGGCCACACGGGGCGCGCGCTCGGGCCGGGTGGCCTGGCAGTTCTTTACCGATCTCGCCGGCCGCCACGGCATCCGCCTGTAGCAGTAGCACCCGGCACACGCGCGCAAGGTCCCCGGAAAATCGGCGCCCCTTCTTCTTCTGTCCGGAAATACTCCTGCGCGATACCCGGACAGCTGAATGCGCCCTGCCGTCTGCAGCGCCCGCTCCGGCCCTACTGCAGGAAGGGCATCGGATCGACACTGTCGATGCCGCGGCGCACCTGGAAGTGCAGGAAGCTGGGATTGCCGGCCCGCACTTCGGCGATCTGCTGGCCGCGTTTGACCTTGTCGCCCTTGTTGACCGTCACGTTGTCCACGCCGGCATAGACCGTCAGCAGGTTGTCCGCATGGCGCAGCACGATGATCGGCACCTGGTCGGTGTCGCGGGTGATCGCAGCCACCGTGCCATCGGCGGCCGCCACCACCGGGGTGCCGGCGGGGGCGGCGATGTTGATGCCCTCGTTCTTGCCCTGCTGGTAGCCGCGGATGATCTTGCCCTCGGTGGGCATCATGAGCTGCGCGGTATCGGACGCCGCCGAGCGGTTCTCGCCCAGATCGGGCGACGGCGGTGTGGCGACGGCGGCCGTCTCTTCGGCGGGTGGCGGGGCGGAGGCCGAAGGCGGCGCAGGCGTGGCGGGCTCTTCCTTGCGGGGCTCGGGCGCGGGTGCCGCTTCGGGCCGGGTTGCCGGGGCCGGCTCGGCCGCTACCGGGATCAGCAGGAACTGGCCCTCGCGCACGGCCAGGTCGGGGCCGAGGCCGTTCCAGTCGGCCAGGGCGCGCACCGAGACGTTGTAGAGCCGGGCGATGGTGAAGGCGGTTTCGCCGCGCTCCACCCGATGGCGCAGCGGCTCGACGGCGCCGGTCCCGGCGGGGGGGGCGCCCGTGCGCTGCCCGCCGCCGGCGCGCTCGATGGCGTTGCCTGCAAGGGCGGTGATATCCACCCCGGTGTCGGAGATCGGCCCGCTGGAGATACCCCCAGGCGCTCCGGCCAGCGGCGCATCTACCCGTCTGGGCAGGGCGATCACCTCGCCATCGCGCAGCACCGTATCGGGGGCAAGGCCGTTGTAGCGGGCCAGCTCGCCCACCGGGATGCCCACCCGCTCGGCCACGTCGATCAGCGTGTCGCCGCGCCGGGCCACCGCCACCTGGAAGTTCGGGTAGGAGATGATCCCGCGGCTGTCCGGGGCGGGGCGCCGGGCCGTTGCCTGCTGGGCCGCGCCGGCGGTGTTGAACCCGTTGGTCAGGCCCCGCAGGTCGAAATCGACCGGCCCCTCGCAGGCGGACAGCGCGATCAGCGCCCCGCCCATCAGGGCGATCCGGAATTTCCTCTGGCCTGTAAGTTTCATGGCTCGCATCCTCAATCCACCGGCCCTTGTCCCCGGGCCGTCCGTAACATGCAGTCCGTGCGGACTACTCCTGCCCCAACCCTTCGAGCAGGGGAACGAAACGCACCGGTCGGATTTCCTCGTAGTCATAGCCTGTTTCGGTGCGGGTGACCTTTATCAGGCTCTGCACCGCATCCGACTGTCCCACCGGCAGCACCATGATACCGCCGATTTTCAGCTGCGCCAATAGGGGGCCCGGCGGGTCTTCGGCGGCGGCGGTCACGATGATGCGGTCGAAGGGGGCCTGCTCGGGAAAGCCGTGGCTGCCGTCGGCGGTAAAGGCGGTGATGTTGGTCAGCCCGAGCCTGTCGAAGAGCGCGCGGGCTTCGTGCACCAGCCGGCGGTGGCGGTCCACGGTGTAGACGCGGCGTGCCAGCTGGCTGAGGATCGCCGCCTGATAGCCCGAGCCGGTGCCCACCTCGAGCACCTTGTCGCGGGGCGAGGGCGCCAGCGCCTGGGTCATCAGCCCCACCACCGACGGCTGCGAGATGGTCTGGCCGCAGGCGATCGGCAGGGGCATGTCCTCGTAGGCCCGCGCCGCGAAGATGCCGCGCACGAAGTCGCCGCGGTCGATCCTTTCCATCGCCTCCAGCACCCGGCTGTCGGTCACCCCGCGGGTCCGCAGCGCGAACAGGAACTGCATCTTGCGTTCGGCTGCGTCGTCGGTCATTCCAGCCGCCCTCTCAACTCTTCGATGGCGTCATGCGCGGTGAGATCGGCGCGCATTGGCGTGATCGAGATATAGCCCTCCAGGTTGGCGGTCACGTCGGTGCCGGGCCCGGTGGGAAAATGCTGCGGGCCGCCCTTGATCCACAGGAACTTGCGCCCTGAGGGCGAACGGTGCGGCTCGACCCCGAAGACGGTTTCGCGCCGGTATCCCTGGGCGGAAACCCGGTGGCCGCGGATGCGTTCGGCCGGCAGGGGCGGGAAGTTGACATTGTAGAACAGCCGGTAGTCGTCGGCATCCCACAGGCCCTTCTCGAGGATCAGCCGCACCGTCTGCACCCCGGCCACGGCGGCGGCCTCGAAGGGATCTTCCAAAGAGATGTTCTCGGGGCCGAGGAACTGCGACAGCGCGATCGCCGGCAGCCC
>JALSGY010000245.1 GCA_026982515.1 Paracoccaceae bacterium | reverse complement strand
TCCTGAAAGGCCGGAAGGTGAAGGAAGGGCTGCGCGCCATGGTCGTGCCGGGATCCGGCCTGGTGCGCGCCCAGGCCGAGGAAGAGGGGCTGGCGCAGATCTTCATTGATGCCGGGTTCGAGTGGCGGTTGGCAGGCTGCTCCATGTGCCTTGCCATGAACCCCGATCAGCTGTCCCCCGGAGAGCGCTGCGCCTCCACCTCGAACCGCAACTTCGAGGGCCGCCAGGGCCGCGGCGGGCGCACTCACCTGGTCAGCCCGGCCATGGCCGCGGCGGCGGCGGTGACGGGGCGGCTGACGGACGTGAGGGAGATGATGTGATGGAAAAGTTTGAAAAACTCACTGGCGTTGCCGCCCCGCTGCCGCTGGTCAATGTCGATACCGACATGATCATCCCCAAGCAGTTCCTGAAGACGATCAGGCGTTCGGGGCTGGGCAAGAACCTTTTTGATGAGATGCGCTATGACGCGCAAGGCAACGAGATCCCCGATTTCGTGCTCAACAAGCCGGCCTACCGCAAGGCCGAGATTCTGATCGCGGGCGAGAATTTCGGCTGCGGCTCCTCGCGCGAGCACGCGCCATGGGCGCTGCTGGATTTCGGCATCCGCTGCGTGATCGCCCCCAGTTTCGCCGATATCTTCTACAACAACTGCTTCAAGAACGGCATCCTGCCGGTGACACTGCCGTCCGAGCAGGTGGATGTGCTGATGAAGGAGGCCGAGAAGGGCGAGAACGCGCGCATCACCGTGGATCTGGAGGCGCAGGAGATCTCCACCTCCGAGGGCGACGTGTTCCGTTTCGAGGTCGATCCGTTCCGCAAGCACTGCCTGCTGGAGGGGCTCGACGATATCGGGCTGACCATGGAAAAGGCCAAATCCATCGAAGCCTTCGAAGCGCGGGCTGCGGTGGAGCGCCCTTGGGTGTGACCATTCCCTGATCGCAAGATATGGGGCCGCTCCGGCAGGGCGGCCCCTTTTCGTTGTCAAATTGATGCAAAGCCGCACCAGTTTCTCCACGATTTGGCCTCAAACTTTTTATTAAACTTGCCCGATACTTGCTGGCTGTAGCGAAAGAAGGCAGAAATTGGGCAAGAATGAGGCAACCCGCCACAATTGGCGGGATCAACCAGGGACAAGGGCGGGGCGTTGCATCCCGTCCGTCCGGATTGAGGGTTTGGGGCGGTGATTTCTCGGCTCACAGGCGCGGTGTTCCGTGCGATGCTGGTGGTGTTGCTGATCGCAACTCCGTCCATGCTGCTGCCCGGTGTCAGTTCTGACGCCAAGCAGATCGTCGCGCTGGTTGCCATCTTCGCCGCCGCCCTGACCATTTTCGAATATGCTTCCGCCTATCCCGGCCTGATCGAGTTCCGCGATGCCCCGCCGTTCAACCGGATCCGTTATGTCTCCCTGTTCATCACCATCTTCCTGCTGACCGTGATCACCCGCGGGCAGGCCGAGCCCACCACCCTGACCCGCTTCATCGAGGCGGTCGGCACCCTGATCGGGGTGGCCATCGATTTCCCCTTCAGCCCGGTGCGCCTGGTGGTGCTTCTTCTGCCCGAGGACACCAGTGCCGCACAGGTTTCCCTTGTGCGCACCGCGGCCGGGCTCAGCTATCTGATCTCGCTGCTGACGCTGGCCTATTTCCTGATCATCCTGCGCCTGCGCCACTGGCCGGGCAGCAACGGCAGCTTCAACGTGTGGGTGAACCTGCCCACCTTCGACCCGACCGCGGGCAGCGACGTGGTGCGCCGGCTGGAGCGGGATGCCCGTCTTAACATTGCGTTAGGGTTCATGCTGCCATTCTTGCTGCCGACGGCGGTGCGGGCGGCGTCATCGCTTTTCGGCTCGGTGACGCTGGACAATCCGCAGACACTGATCTGGACGGTTGCGGCATGGGCCTTTCTACCGGCAAGCCTGTTCATGCGGGGCATCGCCATGGGGCGGGTGGCGGAGATGATCGCCGCCAAGCGCCGCAAGACCCACGCCGAGGCCGAAGAGGGCAACCTGCAAACCGCCTGAGGCGGCTGACCGCGGCCGCCGCCCTCGTGGCCGCCCTGATTCCGGCCGCACCGGCCGCGGGGGGCGAACATGCCATCCGCATCGCCACATTCAATGCGGGCCTTTCGCGCGAGGGGCCGGGGCTGCTGCTGCGCGACATCCTGAGCGGGGCGGATGCCCAGATAGACGCCGCGCGCGAACTGATTGCCCGCGTCTCGCCCGACATTTTGCTGCTGACCGGCTTTGACCATGATTACGGCCTTGTCGCCCTGGGCGCCTTCGCTTCCCTGCTGCGCGAGGCGGGGGTGGATTATCCCTACCTTTTTGCTCGGCGCCCCAACACCGGCATGGCCACCGGGCTGGACATGGACGGCGATGGGCGGCGCGGCACCCCGCGCGATGCCCAGGGGTTCGGTGCCTTCGCCGGGCAGAAGGGCATGGCGCTGCTTTCCCGTCTGCCGTTCCGGGCGGAGGACATGCGCGATTTCTCGGGCTTCCCATGGCAGGATCTGCCCGGTGCGCGCCTGCCCGAAACCATGCCCGAAGCCGCCCGTGCGGTGCAGCGGCTGTCTTCGGTCGCTCACTGGGACGTGCCGGTGCAGCTGCCCGGTGGCGCAGAGCTGCGGCTGCTGGCCTGGCAGGCCACCCCGCCCGTCTTCGACGGCCCCGAGGACCGCAACGGCCTGCGCAACCGCGATGAAAACCGTTTCTGGGTGCTCTACCTCGACGGGGCCCTGCCCTTTGCCCCGCCCGATGGGCCGCTGGTCCTGCTGGGCAGTGCCAACCTCGACCCGCTCGATGGTGAGGGCTACCG
>JALSGY010000244.1 GCA_026982515.1 Paracoccaceae bacterium | reverse complement strand
GAGGCCGATCCGGCCCTGTGCGCATTCATCCCCCGGGTGCACCGGGCCAACGGCATTGCCGGGATCGAGGTGCGCAACGCGGTGGTGCTTGACGATCTGGCCGAGGCGGGCACCGCCACGTTCTATGTGCGCGAGCCGTTCTGGGCTTCCTCGCTGGATGGCGCGGCGGAATACAGGCGCGCCGTCGAGGTGCCGGCGCTGCGACTGTCGGAGCTGGTCGCGGAATTTCGCGCCGATACGCTGATCGTCGATATCGAGGGCGGAGAGCGCGACCTGTTCACCCTGGCCGAGCTGCCCGGCGTTCAGAAGGTGTTCCTCGAGATCCATACCCGGAAGATCAGGCGCATCGGTGTCAAGATGTGTTTCGATGCCCTCTCGCTTGCCGGGTTCGCCTATGATCAGCAGGTCAGCCGGGGAGGGCTGGTGCTGTTCCGGCGCATTCCCAGATGGCAGATGGAGGCGCTCGACGGTGAAACGCGATGAGCTCAAGGCGGTGCTGGCCGCGCTGGACCTGGACGAGGTGGCGCGCATGGCCGACATCGGCGGGCGGGCCCCCGAACTGGCCGCCGCCCTGCACCGCCGCTACGGCACCCGGATCGATCTGGTTTCGCTGAGGCCCAGGGGGCGTTTTGCCGATATCCCCGAAGACGAAGCCGCGGCCTATCTGGAAAAACTGAAGGCCCTTGGCGTCGACGAGGCGGATGTTTGCGTGGTGACCCACCGCAAGATGGCCGGGAAATACGACGTGATCGCCTCGCTCAACGGTTTCGGTTCGGTGCACAGGATCGCCGGGCTGGAGCGCTTCCTCGGCCGGGCTCTGCATGCGCAATCCCGGCTGGTAATCGAAGTGCGCAAGGGCTCGGGCAGCTATCCGTTTCTCAACCGGTACGGCAGTTGCAATACCCTGATCCCGCCGGGGCGGGAAAAGCCCGGGCTTGTCGTCATGTCGGTCGAGCCCGCCTCCGGGCCGGCCGGCGCGTGGTCGGCCATCGCGCGCGAGCTGGCCGGCGAGGATGGCTTCTTCACCGATTGCGGCGAGCATTCCTTCCTGTTCATTCCGCGCGGCGACACGCTGGTGGTTACCTTCGACAACCTCGACATCGCGATGACCAAGCGCGAGGAGCGGCGCCCCTGGGGCTTCGGCTTCATAGAGGCGCAGGGCTGGTCGATGCTGGGGGTGATGGCGGGCGGCTGGACATGGTTTCGCGACGAGGCGGTGACGCAGGAGTTCAACCGCCTGCGCGAGAGCGGCTTCTTCGGCCGGTTCCGGCGGGTGGTCTTCTACGGCGCCTCCATGGGCGGCTATGCCGCGGCGGCCTTTTCGGCGGCTGCGCCGGGGGCCACGGTATTTGCCATCAGCCCGCAATCGACCCTCGACAAGGCGCTGGTGCCATGGGAGATGCGCTACAAGAAGGCCTGGTCGCGCGATTTTTCCGGCGAATACGGCGATGCGGCCGAGGCGGCCCGGGCCGCGGCGCAGGTGCATGTGATGTATGACCCCTACGTAAGGCCCGATGCCGCCCACGCGGCCCGTTTCAGCGGCGAAAACGTCATCCACTGGCGCTGCCCGCTGCTGGGGCATCGGCTGGGCTCTTCGCTGCACCAGATGGGCATCCTGCAGGAGGTCGCCCGCCGCATCATAGACGGCACACTGGACAGGCACGGCTTTTACCGGCTGCTGCGCCGCCGCCACGAATTTCCCCGCTATCAGCGCGAACTCGCGAACCTGGCGCTGGAGCGGGGCCACCCGGAGCTTGCCGCCCGGGTCTGCCGCTACGGCCTCGATCAACGCGACGACCGCCACCTCGGCGCCATGCTTGACAGGCTGAGCAAGGCGGAGGTTTAGCGCCTGGGGTCCCGGCCCTAGGGCCGGGCGCGCGCCGTCAGCCTCTCTCCTTCGTGGCCGGTGATTTCGGCCTCGATGATCCCGCCCACGGGGCCGTCCTCTTCCAGCACCACCTCGGCGAACTGCTCAGTGCGGCCCGTGCGCGGGCTTTCCAGCAGGATCCGATGGTTCAGGCCATGCTGGGCCGCCAGATGTTCGGCCACCATCTGGCGGCCAAGGGTGCGAAGACGTGCCGCGCGCTCGCGGATCGTTGCCCCATCCACCTGCGGCATCCGCGCCGCCGGCGTTCCCCTGCGCGGCGAATAGGGGAAGACATGCAGCCATGTCAGCCCGCATTCGCGCACCAGATCGAGGCTGCGTGCAAACATCTCTTCCGTCTCGGTGGGAAAGCCTGCGATGATATCGGCCCCGAAGGTGATTTCGGGGCGCAGGCGGCGGGCCTCGCGGCAGAAGCGGATGGCGTCGTCACGCGAATGCCGGCGTTTCATGCGTTTGAGAATCATGTCGTCGCCGGCCTGAAGCGAAAGGTGCAGGTGCGGCATCAGCCGGGGCTCCTCGGCAATGGCCCGCATCAGCGCCCCGTCGGCCTCGATCGAATCGATCGAGGAAATCCGCAGCCGTGCCAGATCGGGCACCAGTTTGAGGATGCGCAGCACCAGATCGCCCAGCCGGGGTGCGGCGGGCAGATCTGCCCCCCAGCTGGTAAGATCCACCCCCGTGAGAACCACCTCGTTGTAGCCGCGCGCCACCAGCCGGCGGATCTGCTCGACGATCACCCCGGCGGGAACCGAGCGCGAATTGCCCCGCCCGTAGGGAATGATGCAGAAGGTGCAGCGGTGGTCGCAGCCGTTCTGCACCTGCACATAGGCGCGAGAGCGGGTGCCGAAGCCGTCGATCAGGTGCCCGGCGGTTTCACGCACCGACATGATGTCGTCCACCAGGATCTTTCCGGTGCTGCCATCCTGCTCTTCGGCCAGCAT
>JALSGY010000243.1 GCA_026982515.1 Paracoccaceae bacterium | reverse complement strand
TGGGGCGGATCCCGGCCCGTGGCGAGGTTGTCCGCCATCCCGCCGGCCCCGAGTTCGAGGTGGTCGAGGCCGATCCGCGCCGCATCAAGCGTCTGCGCGTGCGCCTGCCCGAGGCCGCCGCGAATGCATGAGCCGGCCCCGGGCCTGCCTCTGAGCGTGCCGGGGCTCTCCCGGCGGGCCGCCTTCGGCGGCACGGTGTTTGCCGGGCTTGCCATCGCCCTGGGGCAAAGTCCGTTTTCCCTGTTCTGGCTGGCCTTTCCGGGGCTCATGGCGGCGGTGGCGCTGGGCGCGCTGGCGCCCGATGCCCGTTCGGCCGCCCGCCGGGGCTGGCTGGTGGGCTTTTCCTTCGCCGCCCTGGCCATGTCCTGGATCGTCGAGCCCTTCTTCGTGGACATGCGCGCCACCGGCTGGATGGCGCCCTTTGCCCTGTTCTTCATGGCCGCAGGATTCGGCCTGTTCTGGGGGGCGGGATTCTGGCTGGCACGCCGGCTTGCGCCGCACCCGGGGGGGGCGGCCTGGATCGCGGTGCCGCTGGGGTGGCTCACGGCGGAACTGGCGCGCTCCTATCTGTTTTCCGGCTTTCCCTGGGCGCTGGTCTCCTACATCTGGATCGATACGCCGCTGTTGCAGCTGTTTGCCCTGATCGGCCCGCAGGGCATGACGCTGGCCACCCTGCTGATGGCCGCGCTCGCCGCCCTGGCGCTGGTTCGTCGTCGCCCCGGGCTGCTGGCCCTGCCGCTGGCGCTGCTTGCCGCGGCCTGGGTCTGGGGGGCGTGGATGCAGGCCCGCCCGGTGCCCGGCGATGACGCCGTGCGCCCGCTGCTGCGGCTGATCCAGCCCAACGCCTCGCAGCGCGAGAAATGGGATCCGGCGATGATGCCGGTGTTCTTCGAGCGCCAGCTGGCCTTCAGCGCCGAGCCCGCTCCGCGCCGACCCGATCTGATCATCTGGCCCGAGGTGGCGGTGCCCTTCCTGCTCAATGATCCGTCCGCCCCCTTCGGGCGCATCGCCGAGGCCGCCGGCGGCGTGCCGCTGGTGCTGGGGGCCCAGCGCCTGCAGGGCGGTCAGGCCTTCAACAGCCTTGCGGTGATCGGCGAAGGCGGCGAGATCGGGCCGGTCTACGACAAGCACCATCTGGTGCCCTTCGGCGAGTTCCTGCCAGGTGCGGCGGTGCTGGAGCGGCTGGGCCTGAGGGCGCTGGCGGCGCAGTTCGGCACCGGCTATACGCCGGGCCGCGGGCCGCGGCTGCTTGATCTGGGGCCGCTGGGCAGGGCGCTGCCGCTGATCTGCTACGAGGCGATCTTCCCGCATGATCTGACAGCCGTGCGCGAACGCGCCGACTGGCTGCTGCAGATCACCAACGATGCCTGGTTCGGGCAGATGATCGGCCCCTGGCAGCACCTGGCCCAGGCCCGTGCCAGGGCGGTGGAGCTGGGCCTGCCGATGGTGCGGGTGGCCAATACCGGGGTCTCGGCGGTGATCGACGCGCGCGGCAACACGAAGGCCATGCTGGGCCTGGGCGAGACCGGCTGGCTGGACGCCGAACTGCCGCCGCCCTTGCCGCGCACGCCCTATGCCGTAACCGGCGACAGCGTGGTCTTTTTCCTTCTTCTCGCACTTTCCGGCCTGGTTGGCTGGCAGGCCCGGCGGAAAGTGCATTGACCCTTGCCGAATGGCGCGATAACGGGGTCCGACATACCGTCACAACGGCTTCCTGGCGTGGCGGGTTAATCTCAACGGAGCACTTCCCATGGCACGACAGAGCTACATCTTTACCTCGGAATCGGTTTCCGAAGGTCATCCCGACAAGGTTTGCGACCGCATCTCGGACGCGGTGCTGGATGCCTTCCTCGCCGAAGATCCGCACGCCCGCGTCGCCTGCGAAACCTTCGCCACCACCGACCGGGTGGTGATCGGGGGCGAGGTGCGGGGGCCGGCCTCCGTCATCCAGCGGGTCGAGGAGATTGCCCGTGCCTGCGTGAAGGACATCGGTTACGAGCAGGAGGGCTTCCACTGGGCCAACCTGAGGGTGGACAGCTACCTGCACGCCCAGTCGGCCGACATCGCCCGCGGGGTGGATGCCGACGGCAACAAGGACGAGGGCGCCGGCGACCAGGGGATCATGTTCGGCTATGCGGTGCGTGAAACCCCCGAGCTGATGCCGGCCCCCATCCAGTATGCCCATGCCATCCTGCGCCGGCTGTCGGAGGTGCGCAAATCCGGCGTGGAGCCGAAGCTCGGCCCCGATGCCAAATCGCAGCTTTCAGTGCGCTACGAGGACGGGCGGCCGGTGGAGGTGACCTCCATCGTGCTCTCCACCCAGCACCTCGACGAGAGCATGAGCTCGGACGACGTGCGTGCCGTGGTCGAGCCCTACATCCGCGAAGTCCTGCCCGAGGGCTGGATCACGGGCACCACCGAGTGGCACGTCAACCCCACCGGCAAGTTCGTCATCGGCGGCCCCGACGGGGATGCCGGGCTCACGGGGCGCAAGATCATCGTCGATACCTACGGCGGCGCGGCGCCGCACGGGGGCGGGGCGTTTTCCGGCAAGGATCCCACAAAGGTGGACCGTTCGGCGGCCTATGCGGCGCGCTACCTGGCCAAGAACGTGGTCGCCGCCGGCATGGCCGAGCGCTGCCTGATCCAGCTTTCCTATGCCATCGGCGTGGCCAGGCCACTGTCGATCTATGTCGATACCTATGGCACCGGTCAGGTCGATTCGGCGCGGATAGAGCGGGCCATCGGCCAGGTGATGGATCTCACCCCGCGCGGCATCCGCGAGCATCTGCGCCTCAACCATCCGATCTATCAGCGCACCGCCGCCTAT
>JALSGY010000242.1 GCA_026982515.1 Paracoccaceae bacterium | reverse complement strand
TGACCCTCGATGCCAGCGCCCCCGAGCAGATCCAGATTATGCGCTGGATCGAGAGCGGCACGCTGTCCACCGACTGGGCGATCCGCATGGACCGGCTGACCGCGATCATGCTGATCGTGGTGACGACGGTTTCCAGCCTCGTGCATCTCTACTCGATGGGCTACATGGCCCATGACGAGAATTTCCGTGAGGACGAAAGCTACCGTCCGAGGTTCTTCGCCTATCTCTCGTTCTTCACCTTCGCCATGCTGATGCTGGTCACCTCCGACAACCTGCTGCAGATGTTCTTCGGCTGGGAGGGCGTGGGCGTGGCCTCCTACCTGCTGATCGGCTTCTACTACCGCAAGCCTTCGGCGAACGCGGCCGCGATCAAGGCCTTCATCGTCAACCGGGTGGGGGACTTTGGATTCGCCCTGGGCATCTTCGGCCTGTTCTGGATGGTCGATTCGATCCGTTTCGACGACATCTTCGCCGCCGGACCGATGCTGGCCGAGGCCAGGATCAACTTTCTCTGGACGGACTGGAACGCGGCCAACCTGCTGGCCTTCCTGCTGTTCATCGGCGCCATGGGCAAGTCGGCGCAGCTGTTCCTGCACACCTGGCTGCCCGACGCGATGGAAGGCCCGACGCCGGTTTCGGCGCTGATCCATGCGGCCACCATGGTTACCGCCGGGGTGTTCCTGGTGGTGCGCATGTCGCCGCTGTTCGAATACGCCCCCGAGGCCAAGATGTTCGTCGTCTATATCGGCGCGGCTACCGCCTTTGTTGCCGCGACCATCGGGCTGGTGCAGAACGACATCAAGCGGGTGATCGCCTATTCCACCATGAGCCAGCTGGGCTACATGTTCGTGGCCGCCGGCGTGGGCGTCTATTCGGTGGCCATGTTCCACCTGCTGACGCATGCCTTCTTCAAGGCGCTGCTGTTTCTCGGGGCGGGCTCGGTGATTACCGCCATGCACCACGAGCAGGACATGCGCAACTACGGCAACCTGAGGCGCAGGATCCCGCTGACCTTCTGGGCGATGATGATCGGCACGCTGGCGCTGACGGGGGTGGGCATCCCGCTGACCTACATCGGGTTTTCCGGCTTCTTCTCGAAGGATGCGATCATCGAGAGCGCCTATGCCGCCGACAACGGCTTTGCCTTCTGGTCGCTGGTCATTGCCGCGATGTTCACCAGCTTCTATTCTTGGCGGCTGATGTTCATGACCTTCTTCGGCGAGGCGCGCGGGGATTCCCATGCCCATGAGCACGCCCATGAAAGGCGTCCCGTCATGCTGATCCCGCTGGGGGTGCTGGCGATCGGCGCGATCTTCGCGGGCGTGCTCTGGTACGGCCAGTTCTTCGGAAAAGTCGAGAAGGTCTACGATTTCTTCGGCATTCCGCCGCATGTCTCGGCACAGGTCGAGGGCGAGAGCGAGGGCGAGGCCGCCGCGCCGAGCGCGCATGTCACCGCCCCCGCCGAAGGCGCCGGTGAGGCCGCGGAAGACGGCGCGATGGTGATGCAGGCCCCCCGCGGCGCGATCTTCATGGGGCCGGGGGCCGAGGTGCTGGAAGCGGCCCACGAGGTGCCGAAATGGGTCAAGGTCTCGCCCTTCGTGGCGATGCTGGCGGGGCTGTTCATCGCCTGGCTGATGTACATCCGCCGCCCCGATCTGCCCGGCCGGATGGCCGCGGCCCAGCGTCCGCTCTATCTGTTCCTGCTCAACAAGTGGTATTTCGACGAGATCTATGATGCCGTCTTCGTCCGTCCCGCCAGGCGGCTGGGCCGCTTCCTGTGGCAGAAGGGCGACGGCAAGGTCATCGACGGCACGATCAACGGGATCGCCATGGGGATCGTGCCCTTCCTGACCCGGCTCGCCGGGCGGGCCCAGTCGGGCTATCTGTTCCACTACGCATTCGCGATGGTTCTGGGGGTTGCCGTCTTGATTACCTGGATGACGATTGGCGGGGGGGCCGGCTGATGGGCAACCTGCTTTCGATAATCACCTTCCTGCCGCTGGCCGCGGCGCTGATCCTGGCCCTGTTCCTGCGCGGCAACGACGAGGCGGCGCAGCGCAACGCCAAGTGGCTGGCCCTGATCGCCACCTCCGCCACCTTCCTGGTGTCGCTGTTCGTGCTGGCGATGTTCGACCCGGCCGACACCGGCTTTCAGTTCGTGGAAGAGCGCGACTGGCTGCTGGGCCTGAAATACAAGATGGGGGTGGATGGCATCTCGATCCTTTTCGTGATGCTGACCACCTTCCTGATGCCGATCACGATTGCCGCCTGCTGGAACGTGACGCATCGGGTGAAGGAATACATGATCGCCTTCCTGGTGCTGGAAACCCTGATGCTGGGCGTCTTCATGGCGCTGGATCTGGTGCTGTTCTACCTCTTTTTCGAGGGCGGGCTGATCCCGATGTTCCTGATCATCGGGATCTGGGGCGGCAAGGACCGGATCTATGCCTCCTTCAAGTTCTTCCTCTATACCTTCCTCGGCTCGGTGCTGATGCTGGTGGCGATCATCGCCATGTACATGGACGCGGGCACTACCGACATTCCCACCCTGCTGAAACACGAGTTCAGCGCCGGCACGATCTCGATCGCGGGCTATCAGATCGTGGGCGGGCTGCAGACGTTGCTGTGGCTGGCCTTCTTCGCCTCCTTCGCGGTGAAGATGCCGATGTGGCCGTTCCACACCTGGCTGCCGGATGCCCATGTGCAGGCGCCCACCGCCGGCTCGGTGGTGCTGGCGGCGATCCTGCTGAAGATGGGCGGCTACGGCTTCTTGCGCTTTTCCCTGCCGATGTTTCCGGTGGGCTCCGACCTTCTGGCGCCGCTGGTGCTGTGGCTCAGCGCGATCGCCATCGTCTACACTTCGCTGGTGGCGCTGGCCCAGAAGGACATGA
>JALSGY010000241.1 GCA_026982515.1 Paracoccaceae bacterium | reverse complement strand
TCGTCGTTGTCGTTATTATTGTCGTTATTATTGTCGTTGTCACCGTCGTCATGATCGTCGCCATCGCGGTCATGATCGTAGTGATCGCCGCCGTGGTCATCCTGATCGAGCGAATCGTCCCGGATATCTTCCTCGGTCTCCTGTTCGCCCTGACCGAGCATCGCCGACTTCTCGCCGGCACTCCCCTTCTTTCCAGCCATAACGTTCCCTTCCCCTTCCCTCGGCGCCGGGCGCCGGTTCACTCACCACTGCGGCAACAGTTCTCAACGGCAACATTCCGCCATCAAGTTGCCTTTTTTCGAACATAATTGGCCGGTCTGCCGCCGTAAAGAAGTGCGAACAGAGGGCTTCGGGCCCGGGTCGGCCGATACACGGATAGATTGTGCCAAACCGCGAACGGGTTTCTCCCGGGGCAACATTGCGCGCGGTTTCACGGGGATTGATCACATGGAATGGAATAATGGAAGGTTAATTTCCCCTCCGGCCTGGCGGGATTATTCGTTTTCAATTTTCCGGACCACGGGGCATGCGGCAATCAATCCGTCCGATCTGCCGGAGATTGTTCAGGATCCGTAAACAGACGCCGGGGAAATGCGGCGCAAAGGTGGCGAAGGTGATTCGCGCATGGGCGCATCTTCGTCCCGTCCGGCCCGTCTATTTCTCCTTCTGCGCCCAGCCGCCACGCCAGCGCCCGCGCAGCCTCGGGCAGATCAGCCACAGCTTCTCGCCCGGGGCATAGTCGCGCTCGCCGGGGACGCTGAACTCCTGGCCCGCGACACGCACCCGTATCCGGCGCGGAGCCTCGCCGCGGCCCGCGGCCTCCACCGGCAGCACGGCGGCGGCGGTGGTGGCGCCGGGATGCGCCCCGGCCAGGATGGAGCCGTGCCCCGGCCGCAGCTCCCACAGCTGGCCCGCCTCGCCCTCGCCCGGCAGCGCCAGCCGCTCGCCGCCCACCCGGAACACCACCTGTCCGCCGCCGGCCTCGGCCACCGGCAGCTCCAGCCGGGCCGGGCCATCGCGCATCGTGCCGATCCGCCCGCCGGCCACCGGCAGCTCGCGGTCGGCCAGCAGGCCCTTCTCGAACTGGCTGTGCGAAACGTAGAGCACCGCGAGGCCGAACTCGTCGGCGGCACGGGTGATGTAGGGCAGCACCTCGCCGCGGCGGTCCGGATCGAGGCCGACCATCGGCTCGTCGAGAAACAGCACTCGCGGGCGCGAGGCCAGCGCCCGGGCCAGCGCCACGCGACGCGCCTCGCCCCCCGACAGCGAGGCCGGCTTGCGCCCCAGCATGCCCTCCAGGTCAAGCGCCCGGATTACCTCGCGCAGCTCGCTTTCCGGGGTGGCGCGCCGGCGCGCCCCGTAGCGGATGTTGCGCTCCACGTTCATGTGGCGAAACAGCCGCCCGTCCTGAAACACGAACCCCACCTGGCGCTTCTCGGGCGGCAGGCGCGTCCAGTCCTGCCTGCCAAAGCGCACATGGCCGCGCGCCCGGGGCTCCAGCCCCGCGAGGGCGCGTAGCAGCGTCGTCTTGCCCGAGCCGGAACGGCCCGAGATCACCGTGATCCCCCGCAGCGGAATCTCGGCCGCCCCCTGCAGTGTGAAGCCGGGCAGTTCCAGCCGCAGGTCGAACGAAAGCACCTCAGCCACCGACATGCACCCCGCCGCGCCGGTTGAGCATGTAGACCACCACCAGGGTGACGAAGGAAAATGCCAGCAGCCCGGCCGAAAGCTGATGCGCGCGGGCGTAATCCAGCGTCTCGACCGCCGAATAGACCTCGATCGAGATCACCCGGGTCTGGCCGGGAATGTTGCCTCCCACCATCAGCACCACCCCGAATTCGCCCAGGGTGTGGGCAAATGTCAGCACCGCCGCCGTCAGCAGCCCGCGCCCCGAAAGCGGCAGCGCCACCGTGCGGAAGGCATCGAGCCGCGAGGCCCCCAGCGTGGCGGCCGCCTCCATCACCCCCCGCCCGACCGACTGGAAGGCGGTCTGCAGCGGCTGCACCGCGAAGGGGAAGGAGTAGATCACCGAGGCGAAGACCAGCCCCGAGAAACTGAAGGCCAGGGTCTCGCCGGTGATGGTGACGAAGGCGCGCCCCAGCGGCGAATCGGGGTTCATCAGCACCAGCAGGTAGAAGCCCAGCACCGTGGGCGGCATCACCAGCGGCAGCGCGGTGACCGCCTCGACAAAGGGGCGCAACGGCGAGCGCGAGCGCGCCAGCCACCAGGCCAGCGGCAGCGCGATGGCCAGCAGGATGAGCGTCGTCAGCCCGGCAAGCTTCAACGACAGCCAGACCGGGCCCCAGGCGTCCGTCATCCTTCCACCCCGTAACCTGCCTGCACGATCATCGCCCGCGCCCGCGCCGAGGAAAGAAAGGCGTAGAAGGCCAGGGCCGCCTGGTCATCCCCCGCGCGCGCCAGCAGCACCGCCACCTGGCGGATCGGGGCGTGCATCCGCTCGGGCACCTCCAGCACCTGATAGCCCTCGTCGAGCAGTGCGATCTGGGCGCGCGCCACCAGCGCCGCCTGCACGTTGCGCGAGACGAGGAAGCTCAGCGCCTTGGAGACGTTCTCGCCGAAGACCACGTTGCGGTCCCAGCCATCGGGGCCGCGCAGGGCGCTCAGCACCTCGCGCGCAGCCATCCCGTAGGGGGCAACGCCGGGATCGGCGATGGCGATGCGGCCGTCGAAACCCTCCAGCGCGGAGAGGTCCGGCAACGGCGGGCCGGCAACCGCAAGCGCCAGCCGCCCGTAGGCATAGGTGAAGCCGCGCAGCGCCCGGCCCGAATCCAGCAGTCGCCGAGGGCGTTCGGCATCGGCGGCAAGGAACACGTCATAGGGCGCGCCGTTGACGATCTGGGCCTGCAGCACCCCGGTGGAGCCATGCACCACG
>JALSGY010000240.1 GCA_026982515.1 Paracoccaceae bacterium | reverse complement strand
CCCCGAAACCAGTTCGCCGAACTCGTCGTTGACCGCGATGCGGATGGCCTGGAAGCTGCGGGTGGCCGGGTGGCTCTGGCCGGGCCTGGGCCGCGGCAGGCACCCTTCGATGATCGCGGCCAGCTGGCGGGTGGTCTCGATCGGCGCCCCGGCGCGGGCGGCCACGATGGCGCGCGCGATGCGCCGCGCCGCGCGTTCCTCTCCGTAAAGGTAAAGGATGTCGGCCAGTTCCGCCTCGCCTGCGGTGTTCACCAGATCGGCGGCGGACGGACCCGACTGGCTCATCCGCATGTCCAGCGGCCCCTCCTTCATGAAGGAGAAACCGCGCTCGGGCCGGTCGAGCTGCATCGAGGAAACGCCGAGATCGAGCACCACGCCGCTCAGATCGCGGCCGTATTCGTCAAGCCGCCCGAAGGTGCCCTGCACCAGCTCCAGCCGCTCGCCATATTCGCCCGCCCAGCCCGCCGCCATCTCGAAGACCGCCGGGTCGCGGTCGATGCCGATGACCTTCTCGGCGCCGGCCTCCAGCAGGGCCCGGGCATAGCCGCCGGCCCCGAAGGTGCCATCGAGCCAGACCCCGCGCACCGGGCGCACGGCCTCCAGCAACGGACGCAGCAGCACGGGTATGTGGGGAAGATCGGCAGGCGTGGCGCGGGCAGCGGCGGCCATGGGCTAGTCGTCCTCGTCGAGGAAGGACAGCACATCCACATCCGGTGGCAGGCTGTCGAGGAATTCCTGCGTGCGCGCGGTTTCGACCTCTTCGTAGGTCCGGGGGTTCCAGATCTCGAAATGGTCGCCCGAGGCAATGAAGAACGCCTCGTCGCCCAGGCCGATCTTCTCGCGCAGGCGCTGGGGCAGCACGAGGCGACCGTCGTGATCGACCTCGGTGGTCAGCGACTGACCCTGGTAGAGACGTTCGAGAATCTTGCGCTTGGGAGAGCCGCGGGGCTTGCGGTCGATCCTGGCATCGATCTGGTTGATCGCGTTGATGGTGAAACATTCGAGGTAGTTGCGGCGGTGGTCACCGTAGACGATCACCAGCTGCGGGCGCAGGCCCTCCTTCCAGTCGGGATCTTCGGCCTCCAGAACGCGGCGAAACAGGGCCGGGATGGAGACCCTGCCCTTCGCGTCCACCTTCTGGTGGAATTCGCCTCTGAACCGTCGCGCCACTGTCCTCGCGGCTCCTTCGCCCTACCCCTGCCTGCCCTCCTGTTACGAAAACGGCGGATTGAACTGCTGCCACTGTCCAATCCGCCGCCCTCGTCCCATTTCTGGGTTGGTCCAGCTGCGCGCGCCACCTGGGGGGATGTCTGCTCGCCCGCGCGCCGGATCTCATGGTTCGATGAAAGCGGGTGCCTGTATGAAACCTGACTTGGGAGATTATCGGGGTTCTCTGCTTCGCCCCTTTGGCCCGTTCTCATCGCACAAACAGGGATGCCATGGGAATTCATGGAAATCAATAGAAAATAATGGCCACTTCCCTATACAAGCCAATGTTCAGAGCTGTTCCCCATTGCATTTCAGCATCAATTCCGCCATGAAACTACCTTTTATAGCATAATGAAAAATCTTTCACACAAGATGTTGTGGCAACATCCCGCAACCGTCAATTCCCGCAAATTCCCGAAAAAATCTTCCACTTCATGCGTTTCCCGCCAATTTCGGAGGAAAACAGGTAGCTGAAAGCCCGGACTTTCCCCAAAGAACACGGAAGTGATTCGCCGCTTGCCCAAGCCGTTCCATGTTTTCCCACCTCCCGCACCCCGCTTGGCACGGCCATTTCGGGAAGGAAAATCAGGTCAGCAGGACTCATGCATTTTCTGCATGGCAGCATTGCTTTTCCGGGGATTGTGCGGGCGCAGCATGATCCTATTTTCCTCTCATCGAAGCAGCGATGCTTCACCACCCGATCAGAAGAGCAACCGACATGGCATTCGCACAAGACATCCGCAGCATCGAGGCCGGCCTCGCCCACAAGGTTTCGGAAAATCTCAAGGCGCTGGCCGACAGCTTTGCGAAATACCGCCTGTACCGCCGCACGGTGCGCGAGCTCAACGAACTGAGCGCCGCCGAACTGGCCGACATCGGGCTGAACCGCGGCGCCATCATCTCTGCCGCGCGCGAAGCGGTCTACGGCAACTGAACAGAATCCAGACGGCTCCTCCTCCCTGAGCCCTCTGTGACAAGCGGCGGCGTCTTCCTCCTCCCTGGGCGCCGCCGCGAAAAATACCGGAGCGACACGCTCCCGGCATAGACGCCCCGGCCGTTACCTCCTCCCGACGGCCCCGGCGTTGAAAGAGACGGCGGCGCCTACCTCCTCCCGGGCGCCGCCGTTTTCTTTCGTATTGCGCCGGCCGATCGTGGCGCTGCACCAGTCCCGCCGCCGGACAGGAGTATTTCCAGACAGAAGAAGACACGGGCCGGCCCTTTCGGGGCCCCTCTTCTTCTGCCTGAAAATACTCCGGGGGTGAGCGGGCCGGACGGCCCGCGAGGGGGCGGATGCCCCCTCCCGACAGCTGTCTGTCAGCCGGCCCCGCCCCTCAGAACGGCACGTCGCCCTCGCGCCCGGCGGCGACCACGAATTTCGCCACCACCTTCTTGGCCCCGGCCTTCTCGAATGCGATGTCGAGCTTGTCGCCCTCCACCCCCATCACGGTGCCATAGCCGAATTTCTGGTGAAAGACGCGCTCGCCGGGGGTGAAGGCGGCCACCGCCTGCAGCTCGATGACTGACGAGCCGGTGCCGGGCCGGGCGGGGCGCTCGGCGCGGCGCGCCTGCAACCGTTTCCATCCCGGCGAGTTGTAGACATCGGCCCGCCCGGCCCGCGCCTCCAGCCCGCTGCCCGGGCCCGGTGCCGCCGCACCATGGCCGCCGCCGTAAAGCCCGGGCGGCGTGAGCACCTCCAC
>JALSGY010000239.1 GCA_026982515.1 Paracoccaceae bacterium | reverse complement strand
CGTGAATATCTCCTGGGCCAGCCGGACATTTCCCTGTGGCATACCACGGCCAGCTACAAGCGTGCGCGCTTCGGGGTCGACTGGCTGAACTGGCTGCAAGGGCGCTACGGCCACGGCCACTGGACGCTGGTGGTCGATGTGGACGAGTTCTTCATCTACCCGTTCTGCGATACCCGCCCGATCCGCGCCCTGACGGACTGGCTGGATGCTTCCGCCATCCGCTCCTTCGGGGCGATGCTGCTGGACATGTATCCCAAGGGGCGGATCGACGAACACGAGTATCTCGAGGGCCAGGACCCGTTCGAGATTGCCGCCTGGTTCGACAGCGGCAATTACATGATCAGCCGCAACAACCGCTTTCGCAACCTGTGGATCCAGGGCGGGCCGCGGGCGCGGGTGTTCTTTGCCGATGCTCCGGCCAATGCGCCGGCGCTCAACAAGATCCCGCTGGTCAAGTGGCACCGGAAATATGCCTATGTCAGCTCCACCCACATGCTGCTGCCGCGCGGGCTGAACCTTGTCTATGACGAATGGGGCGGCGAGAAGGCCTCGGGCTGCCTGTTGCACGCGAAATTCCTCAATACCTTTGTCGAGAAATCCGCCGAGGAAATGGAAAGGCGGCAGCATTACGCCGCCAGCCGCGAATACAGGGCCTACTACGCCCGGGTCAGCGAAAACCCCGATCTGTGGTGCAAGTGGTCGGAGAAATACATCAACTGGCGGCAGCTTGAGATCCTCGGCCTCATGTCCAAGGGAAACTGGGCATGAGCGTGGGGATCGTCATGCTGGTTCATGAGGCCCTGCACCGGGCCAGACAGGTGGCCCGCCACTGGGCCGAACACGGCTGCCCCGTCGTCATCCATGTGGACAGGCAGGTCCGGCTCGCCGATTTCGAGGAATTCGCCGGCCAGCTTGCCGATCTGGAAAACCTCCGGTTCTGTCGCCGGTTTCGCTGCGAATGGGGCACCTGGGCGCTGGTGGAGGCCACCCAGGCGGCCTCGGAAATGATGCTGGAGGAATTTCCGGCGGTGCGCCATGTCTACCTGGCCTCCGGTTCCTGCCTGCCGTTGCGCCCGGTGGAAGAGCTTGTCTCCTATCTCGATCAGCGCCCGCGCACCGATTTCATCGAATCCGTCACCACCGAGGATGTCCTGTGGACGACCGGCGGGCTGGATATCGAACGTTTCGAGATGCGCTTCCCGTTTTCGTGGAAGAAGAACCGCTACCTGTTCGACCGCTACGTGAAGCTTCAGCGCCGGTTGGGGTTCAAGCGCCGGATCCCCGAGGGGATTTCACCGCATCTGGGCTCGCAGTGGTGGTGCCTGACCCGCCAGACCCTGACCGCGATCCTCGAAGATCCGCAGCGCCGGATCTTCGACAGGTATTTCTCGAAGGTCTGGATCCCTGACGAAAGCTATTTCCAGACCCTGGCGCGGCGCCATTCCAGCACCATCGAAAGCCGCTCCCTGACCCTTTCGAAGTTCGATTTCCAGGGCAAGCCGCACATCTTCTACGACGATCATCTGCAGCTGCTGCGCCGGTCTGACTGTTTCGTCGCCCGCAAGATCTGGCCGCGGGCCGAGAATCTCTATGCCGCCTTCCTGTCGCCGGCGGCGGCCAGTTCCGGCGGAACGGAGCCCAATCCGGGAAAGATCGACAGGATCTTCGCCAAGGCGGTGGAGCGGCGCACCCAGGGGCGGCCGGGGCTCTACATGCAAAGCCGCTTTCCCCATGAGGGGTTCGAGAAGGGCAAGACCTGCGCGCCCTATTCGGTGTTCGAGGGGTTTTCCGAGCTGTTCGAGGATTTCGAGACCTGGCTCAACCGGGCCGTCGGCGGGCGGGTGCATGGGCATCTGTTCGCCCCCGAACGGGCCGAGTTCGCCGACGGGCAGAAGGAATTTGCCGGCGCGCTCTCCAACAGCCGCCAGCTGCGCGATTACAATCCGCGCGCCTTCCTCACCAACCTGATCTGGAATACCCGCGGCGAGCGGCAGGCCTTCATGTTCGGCCCGCGCGACAATCAGAAGGTTTCATGGTTCATGGCCACCGACCCGCACGCGCAGATATCGGTCATTTCCGGGGCCTGGGCGATTCCGCTTTTCCGTTCGAGTGCGGATTTTTCCGACATTCGCAAGGAGGCCGCACGCCTGCAGAGGATCGAGAGCGAACATCTGGACATCCTGCGCTCCGTCTACACCAAGGCCCGGGTCCGTATCTGGAGCCTGGCCGAGTTCGTGGAAGCGCCGATGGAACTGCTGCAGACCATCATCGACGAGATCGGCCCCCGCCATCAGCAGCGGCTGACCGAGGCGCCCAGGATGGTTGCCCTCGGCGGTTTCGCCCGGTTTCTGCAGAACCTTCGCAACCAGGGCATGCAGCCGCATCTGGTGGGTGATTTCCCGGCCTCCCTCTTCGAGGACGAACCCGCGCCTGCCCGCCAGCGCCCCTATCTGATACGGTAGCTCGATGAAAAACAGGTTCGACTATTTCGTGATCTTCGCCGGCATGCGGACCGGATCGAATTTCCTTGAGGCAAATCTCAACGAATATCCCGGTGTCAAATGCTACGGTGAGGTCTTCAACCCCAATTTCATAGGTGGCCCGAACAGGGAAGAGCTGCTGGGCTTCTCCCTTGCCCGGCGCGAGGCCGATCCCCTGGCGCTGATTGCCCGCATGCGGGAGGAAACCGACGGCCTGGCGGGTTTTCGTTTCTTCAGCGATCACGATCCGAGGATTTTCGCCCATTGTCTGGTCGACAGACGCTGTGCGAAGATCATCCTCAGCCGCAATCCGCTCGATTCCTTTATCTCGCTCGAGATCGCCCGCCAGACCGGCCAGTGGCGGCTGGGCGACATGGCTCAGGCGCGCTCGGCCCGCATCCGCTTCGACGAGGGGCGTTTTCGGAATCATCTGGCCGA
>JALSGY010000238.1 GCA_026982515.1 Paracoccaceae bacterium | reverse complement strand
CACCAGGGAGGGTTCGATCGAGGAGACCGCGCTCAAGACCAACCTCGAGGCGGCCGAGGAAATCGCCCGCCAGCTGCGCCTGCGCGATCTGGCCGGGCTGATCGTGATCGACTTCATCGACATGGAGGAGCGGCGCAACAACCTTGCGGTGGAAAAGCGCCTCAAGGAGAAGCTCAAGACCGACCGCGCCCGCATCCAGGTCGGCCGCATTTCGGGCTTCGGCCTGCTGGAGATGAGCCGCCAGCGGCTCAGGCCCGGCATGCTCGAGGCCTCCACCCAGCCCTGCCCGCATTGCCACGGCACCGGGCTGATCCGCTCTGAGGACAGCCTGGCGCTGTCGATCCTGCGCCAGCTGGAAGAGGAGGGCGTGCGCCGGCGCACCCGCGAGGTGCTGCTCAAGGCGCCGGTGGCGATCACCAACTACCTGATCAACCAGAAGCGCGAGCATATCGCCCAGATCGAGGCGCGCTACGGCATGTCGGTGCGCGTCGAGGCCGATCCGTTCCTGATCGCGCCGGACTTCTCGATCGAGAAGTTCAAGACCGCCTCCCGCCCGGTGGCCGAAGCGCCGGTGGTATCGGTGGATGCCTCCCTGATGGCCGATGTGGATGATGAGACACCCGCCCGGCCCGCCGAGGAGGCCGAGGCCCGAGAAGAAGCTCCGGCGCCCAGGAAGCGCCGCCGTCGGCGTCGCCGCCGCAAGTCGGGCGGCCAGGGGGGGGAGGCGCCCGAGGGCACTGTCGCGCAGGATTCCGAGGCGCGGCCCGAACCTGCGGCGGAGGCCTCGGCAGAATCCGTTGCCGAACCTGCTGCCGAACCTGAAGCCGAAGCCCCTGCCGAGGTCGTCGAGGAGGCCTCCCCCGCAGCCGAAGATGCCGCACCGCAGGGCGAGGCCGATTCGCCGGGCGAGGAGGCGCCGCAGGAGGAGGCCCCGAAACCGGCCAGGAAGAGAGCCCCGCGCAAGCGCGCCAGCCGCGCGAAGGCGGACAGGGCCGAAGAAGCTGCTGAAACGGCTGAAACGGCCGATGCGTCAGGAGCCGAATCATCCGCTGACGGCGCCGCGGTGGCCGAATCCGCCCCTGCATCCGAAGCGGCCGGGGAAGAGCCGGCCAGCCCCACGAAGAAGACGCGCAGGACGGTGACCCGCAAGTCCACCCGCACGCGCAAGACGAAGGCCGGGCAGGAAAGCACGCCGCCCGAGGCGGCCGGGGCGGTCGCGCCATCGGCCGAAGAGGGTACGCCGCCCGAAGCCGAAGCTACCGGGGCGGAAACGTCCGAAGCAGACGATCCTGCCGGGAAGGTGGCCGAGGAGCCCCCGAAGCCGAAGAAAAGGGCCACCCGATCGCGCAGCCGTGCCTCCGGTGCAGCCGGGAAGAAGGCCGAAAAGGAGACCCCGCCGGCCGAGGTGCCCGCACCGGCGCCAGAACCGGGGGCCGCTGCGGCCGATGAAGCCGATGAAAGCGCCGCCCCGCCCTCCGGGCCCGTGACGGTGGAAGCAGCGGAAGAAACGTCCGAAGCCGAATCATCCTCCGAATCGGAGCCTCGGAAGCGCCGGGGGTGGTGGTCCGTCGGCCGCTGATGCGCCGTTGACCCGGCGGTGAGGAAAGAGACGAGGCCGGGCCCCGTGGCCGGCCTCGTCTTCTATCTGCGGCGGATGTAGAAGTGGCGCTCCTTGCCGCCTGCCGCCTCGCTGCCCAGCAGTTCATGGCCCGATTCGGCGCAGAAATGCGGCACGTCCACCACCGCGGCCGGATCGTCGGCGCGCAGCCGCAGCACCTGCCCCGGGGCCAGCCCCTGCAGACGCTTGCGCGCCTTCAGAACCGGCAGCGGGCACAGCAGGCCGAGCGCGTCAAGATCGTGATCGAACTTCATGCCCGATCGCTATTCGCGATGTTTCAACTTGTCCACCAAGATGTGACTTCCCATACGGGTGACGTCGCTTCTCAAAGGTTATATGCCCGTTGCCATGTTCGGAATCGAAATCATGGATGCCACCCTGCTGCCGGCAATGTTCGTTGCCCTGCTCGGCGGGGTATTGTCGTTTCTCAGCCCCTGCGTGCTGCCCATCGTGCCGCCCTATCTGGCCTACATGAGCGGCATCTCGCTGAACGAGATGAAGGAAAACGGACCGGCGGCGCGCAAGACGTTCCTGCCGGCGCTGTTCTTCGTGATGGGGCTGTCCACCGTCTTCCTGCTGCTGGGGTTCACGGTTTCCACCTTCGGGGCGTTCTTCCTGCAAAACCAGCTGCTGTTCGCCCGCATCTCGGGGCTGGTGGTGGTTGGATTCGGGCTGCATTTCCTCGGCCTGTTCAGGATCCCGATGCTGCACCGCGAACTGCGCTTCGATGCCGGTGACAGGGGCGGCTCGGCGCTGGGCGCCTATGTGCTGGGCCTGGCATTCGCCTTCGGCTGGACGCCCTGCATCGGCCCGCAGCTGGGGGCGATCCTTTCGCTTGCGGCCTCCGAGGCCTCGGTGCAGCGCGGCACCATCCTGCTGGGGGTCTATGCTGCGGGGCTGGGCATCCCGTTCATCCTTGTGGCGCTCTTCGTGACCCGCTCGATGACGCTGATGGACAAGCTCAAGCGCCACATGGGGCTGATCGAGAAGATCATGGGCCTGCTGCTGATCGTCGTCGGCATCGCGCTGATCACCGGCGCCTTCAGCGCCTTCTCCTGGTGGTTGCTGGAAACCTTCCCGGCGCTCTCGATGTTCGGATAGGCGGCTTATTTTTGCCGTCCTTCCCGTCTATGCTCGTCCGCGATGACGGATGCGGGCATGGACAGAACGCGGCAGGAAGGGCAGGTCGGGCGCAGGCGGGTGTTCTACATCCCCGGCTACGATCCGCTGCCGGCGCGCCGCTACCGCGAGATCTACCGCCGGGAGGCGGCTCGCCAGGGGGCCGTCTCAGGCCATGCCATCGCCA
>JALSGY010000237.1 GCA_026982515.1 Paracoccaceae bacterium | reverse complement strand
TGATCGTCGGGGGGGTCAATCGATCAGCGGGTCGGGCCGGGCGAAGGCGATCAGCTTGTCGAGATCGGTGATGACGATCTCCTGGCCGTCCACCTGCACGCCGTGGCTCCTGAGATTGGCGAAGGCCCGCGAGAGGTTCTCTCGGGTCATGCCGAGGAACTTGGCGATCCGCTTCTTTTCGAAATCCAGTGCGAAGCGTTCCCGGGCGCCGTGGGCGTGATACTCGCCGATCAGGAAATTGGCGAGCCTTTCGCTGGAGGTGCGCAGGCGCAGGTTCTTGGCCCCCTTGATCGCGCCGCGGTAGCAGGCGGCCAGTTCCGAGACGATCGCCTTGGCGAAATCGGAGTCGTGTTCGAACACGGCGCGGATGTCTTCGGACGGGATCATGATCAGCCGCGACTTTTCCAGCGTGCGGGCCGACATCAGATAGGGGCGGTCCTTGATGGTGGCCGCCAGGATGAAGGTATCGTGCGGGCCGAGCAGGAACAGCGAGGTCTCGCGCCCCTGCCAGGAGGCGAACATCTCGATGCAGCCCGAGATCACCACATGCAGGAAATCGGCCGGATCGCCCTCGGTGATCAGCTCGGCATGGGAGGGGAAATTCTGCACGTAGGCACCGCGGGTCAGATCGGCGAAGGAGGCCTCGCTGACCTGTGCGAACAGGGGCAATGCGCGAATCTCCTCGATGTGGCGTGACAGCATGAAAAGCCTCCGGCCCTTTGGCGTGACATACATCACGGATTGGTGAGGCCAGTGTCAAGCGACATCGCGGCCTATGCGGCATCATGGTTTGAGGAGTTTTTTGCGGGTGCAGAAAAATCCCTTTAATATCATATAAACAAATGACTTTTTGTCGCACCTTTGATCTCGGTCAAGACAATCTCCACCCCCCCGCGTTCTGCTCCGGCTCGACCAGAGGGGTCTGCTGACCCCGTTCATTTCGGAGGGTTGATTATGCACGAACTTAAAGGTGTGACCCGCAGTGACGAATACCGGGCGTTGGGGTTGAGTACGCTCGCATTCACTGTCTGTTTCGCGGTCTGGACGATTTTTTCGATCATCGGCGTCGAGATCAAGCAGGAGCTGGGCCTGAGCGAAACCCAGTTCGGCCTGCTGGTGGCAACCCCCGTTCTGACCGGCTCGATCAGCCGGATCTTCCTCGGCGTCTGGACAGACCAGATCGGCGGCCGCATCATGATGACGATCCAGATGCTGGTCACCGCCATCAGCGTCTGGCTGCTGGCCTCGGTGCAGACCTACGCGGTGTTCCTGATGGCCGCCCTGGGCCTGGGGCTGGCGGGCGGGTCGTTCATCATCGGCATCGCCTATGTCTCGCGCTGGTTCCCGGCCGAAAAGCAGGGCACCGCGCTGGGCATCTTCGGGGCCGGAAACGTGGGTGCGGCGGTGACCAACTTCGCCGCCCCCTTCCTGGTGCTGGCGGTGGGCTGGCAGGGCACGGCGAAGATCTATGCCGTGGTGCTGGTGGCCATGGCGATAATCTTCTACATCTTCGCCAAGGATGATCCGGTGGTGGTCGAGCAGCGCAAGAGCGGCAAGAAGCCGCCCTCGGCGCGGATGCAGCTCGAGCCGCTGAAGAACATCCAGGTCTGGCGTTTCGCCACCTACTACTTCTTCGTCTTCGGCGCCTTCGTGGCCTTCGCCTCCTTCTTGCCGCGCTACTACGTGGGCGCCTACGGGGTGAGCCTCGCCGCGGCCGGGGTGTTTGCGGGCATGTACTCTCTGCCCGGCTCGATCTTCCGGGCGCTGGGCGGCTGGATGTCCGACGTCTGGGGCGCGCGCTTCGTGATGTATCTGACCTTCATCGTCTCGCTGGTGGTGCTGTTCATCATGAGCTACCCGCCCACGACCTATATCGTCGAAGGCATTCCCGGCCCCGATGGCGAACCTTACCTGATCGAGTTCAGCTTCGGCATCCCGCTTTACGTGTTCGTCTTCCTGTCGGTGATCCTGGGCTTCGTGATGAGCCTCGGCAAGGCCGCTGTCTACAAGCACATCCCCGTCTACTATCCCCATCACGTGGGCGCCGTGGGCGGCCTGGTGGGGATGATCGGGGGGCTGGGCGGCTTCGTGCTGCCGATCGCCTTCGGCATCCTGCTGGATGTCTTCCGGGTGTGGTCGGTGGTGTTCATGCTGATGTTCGTGATCGTGGCGATCTCGACCATCTGGATGCACCTGGCGATCCGCAAGATGGAGCGCGAGAAGTACCCCGAGCTGCGCGAGGAGACGTTCCTCTCGGATGTCCCGGACAAGCCGCAGCCCGCGCCCGTCACGCAGGACAGCTAACCGTAACCCCGGCGGGCCGAGAGCCGGCCCGCCCCTTTCACTCCACGACAACACCCCGCTCCAGGAAGGAGAAAGACATTGGGACAAGATCTGCGAAACTGGAATGTCGAGGACGAGAAGTTCTGGAACTCGACAGGCAAGAAGATCGCCACCCGCAATCTGTGGATATCCATCCCCAGCCTGCTGTGCGGCTTTGCCGTGTGGCTCTACTGGGGGATCATCACCGTGCAGATGATCAACCTCGGCTATCCGTTCGAGAAGTCGGAGCTGTTCACGCTCTCGGCGATCGCCGGGCTTTCGGGGGCGACACTGCGCATTCCCTCCACCTTCTTCATCCGCATCGCGGGGGGGCGCAACACCATCGTGTTTACCACCGCGCTCCTGATCATCCCCGCGCTCGGCACCGGGCTGGCGCTTGAAAACCCCGAGACACCGCTGTGGGTGTTCCAGGTGCTGGCGCTGCTGTCGGGCATCGGCGGGGGGAACTTCTCGTCGTCCATGTCCAACATCAGCTTCTTCTTTCCCAAGAAGGTGCAGGGCTACGCACTGGGCATGAACGCGGGGCTGGGCAACTTCGGGGTGACAACGATGCAGGTGGTGATCCCGCTGGTCATGACCAGCG
>JALSGY010000236.1 GCA_026982515.1 Paracoccaceae bacterium | reverse complement strand
AGCGGTGGTCGCAGCCGTTCTGCACCTGCACATAGGCGCGAGAGCGGGTGCCGAAGCCGTCGATCAGGTGCCCGGCGGTTTCACGCACCGACATGATGTCGTCCACCAGGATCTTTCCGGTGCTGCTATCCTGCTCTTCGGCCAGCCCCGCCCAGGTTCCGGGGCGCATCTTCTCGGCGTTGCCCACAACCATGTCCACCTCGTCCATGGCGGCGAAGGTCTCGGGCTCCGTCTGGGCGGCGCAGCCGGTGACGATCAGCCGCGCGCCGGGGTTGTCGCGGCGCAGGCGGCGGATTTCCTGGCGCGCCTTGCGCATGGCCTCGGCGGTGACGGCACAGGTGTTGACCACGATCGCGTCATGCAGCCCCGCGCGGGCCGCCAGCTCTTTCATCGCTTCGCTCTCGTAGGCGTTGAGCCGGCATCCGAGGGTCGCGAAGCGCGGGCCGCGCCCTGACATCACAGCCCCTCCAGGAAGGCGGGGCTGAGGGTGGCATCGAAGACATGCACCACCGGGCCGGTCATCCACACGCCCTCGTCGCGCCAGTCCAGTTCCAGCCAGCCGCCATCGAGCTGCATGCGCACACGCCGCTCAGTAAGCCCGCGCAGATGTGCCGCAACGGCGGTGGCACAGGCGCCGGAGCCGCAGGCCAGCGTGATGCCGGTGCCGCGTTCCCACACCCGCATGCGGATCTCGTCGGGGGCGCGCACTTGCGCGAATTCCACGTTGGTGGCCTCGGGAAACAGCGGATGATGTTCGATTTCCGCGCCGCGTCCCGCCACGTCCACCGCTTCGACATCGTCGACGAAGAACACGCAATGGGGGTTGCCCATGCCTACCGCTACGGGATCGCCCTCGATCGGCAGGTGCAGGGTATCGACGTCCCGGGCAAGGGGAATGTCCTGCCAGGCCCGCTGTGGCGGTCCCATGTTGACGGAAACCGTGCCGTCCCTGTGCCGCCGCGCCTCGAGCAGCCCGCGCGCGGTGCGAATGGTCAGCCGGCTGGCGCCTGTTTCCGCCATGACATGAGAGGCGACGCAGCGGGTGGCATTGCCGCATGCGCCGGCGCGGGTGCCGTCGGCATTCCAGAAATCGAGGGAAATGTCGCTGTCCTCGCCATCGCGGATCTCGGCCAGCTGGTCGAAGCCGACGCCACGGTGCCTGTCCCCCATGGCGCGTGCCAGTGCGGGTGTGGCCACGGGGCTGCGCCCCCGTGAATCAATGATCACGAAGTCGTTTCCAAGGCCGTGCATCTTCATGAAGGCCAGGCCCGTATCGGCGCTCGGATGCTGCATGAGCGGCGATATAGCCTGCGCCCGTCCGATTTGAAAGAAGGCGCAAGATTTTTGCTTGACCCTTCAGAGGCGCAACGGTAGGCACTCGCCCGAGTGGGCCGTTAGCTCAGTTGGTAGAGCAACTGACTTTTAATCAGTGGGTCGCAGGTTCGAATCCTGCACGGCTCACCACTTCAAGGGATTGTGATGCCGATGATCCGGCGCGTCAGGGCGCGCCGGGGGGGTCTTCGCCTTGCAGATGGCGCGCGGCCACCTCGGCAGGAACGGCAGAATGCGCGCCGGCGGCTTCATCGCCGAGGTTGTTCACGATCGTGTCCTCGATGCAGTCGAGCAGCTTCTCCAGTGGTGCCTGCAGCAGCGCGAGGCGGTTTTCGAAACCCTCGCCGGTTTCGGCCATGGAGGCGGCGCGTTCGGTGCGCGAGGCCAGCTCTCCCAGCTCGGCAAAGCCGAGTGTCGGGGCGACGCCGGCGATCTTGTGCGCGATGCGGCCGACCTCGCCGATTTCATCCGGTGTGCAGGTGTCCTGCCACAAGGCAGATCCGAGCACATCGAGCCTGGCGAGGGACTGGTTGAGAACGCCCAGATAATGCGGCACCATCTTGCGCAGGCGCTGTTCCAGCTGTTGCTGAGCCGTGGCCGGCTCGCGCCGGGGTGCGGGGCGTTCGCTCTGGGCCGGGTGCAGGTTCGCGGGCGGGGGGGCGGCGCTGCGCATCTCGGCGCGCACCAGGCCCGCGGGATCTTCTGCGGAAAGCTGGTTGAACAGTACCGGATCGCGGAATTTCAGCGCGATGAAGCCGTGCCAGCCCCGGGCATGGCCGAGGCGAAGCTGATTGAGGGTCTGTTGTGCGGCGAGCTGCTCGGATTCCGTCGGCGGGTGATCGGGGAATGCCAGCATGAAGATGCCCTGCCCGCCATAGGTGGCCATCAGGCCCCGGCCCTCGAAGGCGTTGGCGATGGCCGAGGCAACATCCTCGAGCAGGGCCACCAGGCCGGCCTCGTCGCTGGCGGTTTTGATTTCATGGAACCCGGAGATCGTGCAGGCCACCAGCGAGGTTTTCAGCAGCTCGGCGCGAGGCATCCTCCCGAGGCGCAGTTCGAACTCGTCTGCCCGGACAAAACCCGGCGCCATGATGCGATACTCGGCCGGTGCGTGCCGCTCAAGCGCCTCCATCTGCCGGCTGAGGGCGGAAATCTTCAGCTCCTGTCGGGCGATTTCCCTGACCTTCGCGCTGACCCCTTCGGCGATGCGGACCCGGGTGCCCAGTTCCAGCATGTCGAAGGGTTTGGTCACGTAATCGGTGGCCCCGGCCGCAAAGGCGGCGTCTACCCAGGACTTCTCGTGCCGGGCGGTAACCATGAGGATGGGCGTCTCGCGGTATTCGGGCATCTGGCGAACGGTCCGGCACAGCTCGATCCCGTCCATGCCATCCATCTGGATGTCGAACAGAAAACACTCGAACGGGCTGTCGGCGGCCCTGATCCGGTGCAGGGCATCGGGGCCGGATTCGGCCAGGGTGGTGTTGTCATATCCGGAAATCCTGAGCGCTTCGAAAAGTGTCGAGCGAGCGATGGGATCATCATCTACTGCCAGTATTTTCACTGCAAGACCTCCTTTCCCCATGACGAATGAGGG
>JALSGY010000235.1 GCA_026982515.1 Paracoccaceae bacterium | reverse complement strand
TCAGCCAGCGCCTCCCGGGCCTCGGCCAGCGCCTCCCGGGCCGCGCTCCACTCACCCCAGGCCGCACGCACCGCCCGCACCTGCCCCGAGAGGCCTGCGAATTCATCGAGCAGCGCCCGATGGCCGCGGGCATCGAGCAGGCCGCGGTCATCGTGCTGGCCATGCAACTCCACCAGAGTGGCCGACAGCCGGCGCAGCACCTCGCCGCTGACCCGGCGGTCGTTGACCCAGGCGGTCTTGCGCCCCTCGGCGGTATTGACCCGGCGCAGAATCACCTCGTCCTCCACCGGCAGGCCGGCCTCTTCCAGGACCGCGCGGGCGGGGTGCCCGGGGCCGGGTTCGAACACCGCCACCACCTCGCCGCGCGCTGCGCCCGCACGCACCAGATCGGCCCGGCCCCGCCAGCCCAGCACGAAGCCCAGCGCATCGAGCAGGATGCTCTTGCCCGCTCCCGTCTCGCCGGTCAGCACGTTGAGCCCGGGCCGGAACTCCAGCGTCAGGTGGTCGATGATCAGCATGTCCCGAATGTCGAGACTGCGCAGCATGGGCTCAGGCTCCCGCGCTTACAGCCACTCGCCGCGCAGCATCTGCCGGTAGATCTTCGCCAGCCAGCTGTCGCCCTCGGCCAGCGGGCGCAGGCCCTTGCCGGTGAGCAGCACATAGGCGTCCTGATACCATTCGGTGGAGCGGAAGTTCTTGCCCAGGATGGCACCGGCCGCCTGGGCCTCTTCGTCGAGGCCCAGCGCCAGATAGGCCTCGACCAGCCGGTAGAGCGCCTCGGGCGTATGGGTTGTGGTCTGGAAATCCTCGACCACGTTGCGGAAGCGGTTGATCGCCGCCGTGTAGAAGCCGCGCTTGAGGTAGTAGCGGCCCACTTCCATCTCCTTGCCGCCGAGCCTGTCGAAGGCAAGATCGAACTTCAGCCTGGCCGACTTGGCGTATTCGCTGTCGGGATAGCGCTCGATCACCTTGCGCAACTCCTGCAGGGCGCCGAGTATCACCGCCTGGTCGCGGCCGATGTCGTCCATCTGGTCGTAGTAGGACAGCGCCACGAGATATTGCGCATAGGCCGCATCCTTGTCGGCGGGGTAGAAATCGAGGTAGCGCCGGGCCGAGGCGCGGGCGTTTTCGTAATCGCCGTCCTGCTGATAGGAATAGGCCTGCATGATCAGCGCGCGCATCGCCCATTCCGAGTAGGGATAGAGGCGCTCGACCTCGCCGAAGTAGCGGGCCGCATCGTCGGGGCGGTTTCTGGCCAGTTCGTATTCGCCGCGCTGATAGATCTCCGCCGCGGTGAATTGCTCAAGCGGCAGATCATCGCGCGGCCCCCTGGCGCAGGCGGCAAGCACAGCCAGCGCCAAAAGCGGCAGGATCAGCCGAAATCTAAACCCGGTTCTGGTCATGTTGCCCCTACCCGTTCTTCATGCACGCCACCGACGTCTCTGACTGGGAACGGTCCTAGCACAGAAAAAATCGGTGCAAAATCAATTTGAGGGGTTTTGCGGAAAGTTCAGGCAACCGCCGGCACATCGGCCCGGCAAACGCCGACCCCGGGAAGGCGGCGGGCCATTTCCTCGTCACACAGGCGCATGCGCCAGGCGCCGGGGCGGGTGAACAGGGCGCGCAGCAGCGCATTGGTCAGGGCGTGACCCGCGCGCAGCCCCTGATAGCGACCCACCAGCGGGGCACCCGCCAGCGCCAGATCGCCAAGCGCGTCCAGCATCTTGTGGCGCACCGCCTCATCGGGGTGGCGCAGACCGCCGGGGGTGAGCACCCTGTCGCCATCGACCACGATCGCATTTTCCAGGCTGCCGCCCCGGGCCAGACCTTCGGCATGCATCGCTGCCACGTCGCTGCGGCGGCAGAAGGTGCGGCTGTCGCACAGTTGCTGCACGAAGGCGCCATTGGCCATGTCCAGACGCTTGGCCTGGCTGCCGATCGCCTGTTCGTCGAACTCGATCAGGAAGTCGATCTCGAAACCGGAGCCGGGGGTGAGGCGGGCCACGGCTTCGCCCTGGCGCACCTCGACCTCTTGGAGAATTTCGATCACCCGCACCGGCGCATCGAGCCGGCGCACGCCGCGGGCCAGGATGCCATCGACGAACCGCGCCGCACTGCCATCGAGGATCGGCACTTCGGGGCCGTCGATCTCGATCAGGGCATTGTGGATGCCGCATCCGGCCAGCGCAGCCATCAGGTGCTCGACGGTGGAAACCTCGACGCCAGAGGCATTGGACAGCACGGTGCACAGACGGGTGTTGCTGACCGCGTCCCAGCGGGCGGGAACGAGATTGTCGCCCAGGGCCACGTCGGTGCGGCGGAACCAGATGCCATATTCCGCCGAGGCGGGGTGGATCACCATGGACACCGGCGCACCGGAATGAAGCCCGACACCGGAAAACGCCACCGAAGATTTGATCGTGGTCTGCACCTGAGCCCTCAAGTTCGGGATCGTCCCGTTGGCCGGAACCTGACTGAAGCCTGCCTAGCGATCCCGCGCCATTCTCTCAACTCAATCTTTGCAACGGGTTGAAATATAGCCCGCCGCCATGCGCAAGATCCCGCCGATGCGATGAAGAGGCGCCGCCAACCCGTTGTCCGGCAAAGGAAAAGGGCCGGCGAGAACCGGCCCCTGTGGTGTTTCCCTCTTGAGCGGAAATCAGTTTGCCTGACGGCGCAGGAAGGCCGGAATCTCGATCTTTTCCTGCTCGGGGTCGGGCTCGGGCTCTTCAGCCACGGCCCGCACCGGCGGCTGCTGGCGCAGCGGCGGGGCCTCGCGCGGGGGCTGCTGGGCCTCTCCGGCATGGCCGGTCATCCGGTTGAGCAGGTTGTTGATCCCGAAACGGGCCCGTTCGGCGGGCGAGGCCACCTGCTGGGCATGGCGCTGCTGATGTGCCGGGGTCTTGCCCACCGCGGCCTTGAGCCGCTCCATCGCCTCGGGGGTGG
>JALSGY010000234.1 GCA_026982515.1 Paracoccaceae bacterium | reverse complement strand
CGGCGTCGGCACGGCCCCGCCCAACGAGGACAGCACCCTGGTGGAATTCGACGAGGGCAACCTCACCGCCCTGTCGCGCTTTCCCGGCGAGGATCGCGCCGAAAGCGGCCTGCGCGCCGCGGCCGGGGTACGCTGGGCCCGCTACGACCCGGCCGGATGGAGCATCGGGGTGAGCGTCGGACGGGTGATGCGCGCGGCCGCTCCGGGCCTGTTCTCGCGCGCCTCCGGTCTCGACGGGCGCACCTCCGACTGGCTGGTGGCCACCGGGGTGAAGCTCGACGAGAGGCTGTCGCTCTCGGCCCGCGGGCTGTTTTCCGGCGACCTGTCGGTGACAAAGGCCGAAACCCGGATCGGCTGGGAGTCCGAGCGCCTGAGCCTGGCCTCCAGCTACAGCTGGGTCCTGCCCGATGCGGCCGAGAACCGCCCCGACCTGACTTCGCAGCTGATGCTCGCCTCGGGCTACAGGTTCACCCGCTACTGGAAGGGCACCTTCGACATGCGTTACGATTTCGCCGCCAACCGTGCCACCCGGGCCAGGCTGGGCCTGAGCTACCGCAACGAGTGCATCGGCCTCGATCTTTCCCTCTCGCGTCGTTTCACATCCTCGATTAGTGTACGGCCAACGACCGATTTCAACCTTGCCGTCTCGATCAACGGTTTCGGCAACGACGGGCGCGCCTACCGGCGGCCCTGCGCAGCACAGTGAGCCAGGACAGAGCCTTGCATATGACACGCCTTCTTCCCGCCCGCATCGCCCGCGCCCTGGCGCTTGCCGCCCTGGCGCTGGCCGGCGCCTCCGCCACCGCCACGGCGCAGAACCTCTTCGCCCCGGTGGCGAAGATCGACGACATGGTCGTCACCCGCTACGAATTCCAGCAGCGCCGGCTGATGCTTCAGGCGCTGCGCGCGCCGGGGAATCTGGACAGGATCGCCATGGACCGCCTGATTAACGAGCGCCTGCAGATGGCCGAGGCCCGGCGCGCCGGCATCACGCTCTCCGAAGAGGAGATCACCGCCGGCATCGAGGATTTCGCCGCCCGCGTCGAGATGAGCGGCGAGGAGTTCATCGCCTCGATGGCCGAGCAGGGCGTGGCCGAGCAGAGCATCCGCGATTTCATCGTGGCCGGGCTGATGTGGCGCGAGTTCGTGCGCGCGCGTTTCGCCCCCCGGGTCGAGATCACCGAGACCGAGATCGACCGCGCCATCCGTCTGCGCGGCACCACCGGCAGCGCCCGGGTGAAGCTGTCGGAAATCTTCCTGCCCACTGCCACCCCCCAGTTCGAGGCCCAGGCCCGCCAGCTGGCCCCCCAGATCGCCGCCCTGCGCAGCATCGAGGAATTCGCCGATGCCGCGCGGCGCTTCTCCGCCGGCCCCTCGGCCCCGCGCGGCGGCGAGGTGGAGGACTGGGTGCCGCTGGAAAACCTGCCGCCCCAGCTGCGCCAGATCATCGTTACCATGAAGCCCGGCGAGGTGACCGAGCCGATCGAGATCCCCAACGCGCTGGCGCTGTTCCAGCTGCGCGCCATCGAGCCCACCGCCGCCACCCCGCCAGCCAATCCTTCGGTCGATTATGCCAGCTACCTGATCCCCGGCGGCCGCAGCCCCGAGGCCCTGGCCGAGGCGCAGCGGGTGGCCGCGCTGGCCGATACCTGCGACGATCTTTACGGCATTCTCAGGGACAGGCCCGCCGAGGTGCTGGAGCGTCAGACCATGCCGCTTGCCCGGGTGCCCGCCGATGTGGCGATCGAACTGGCCAAGCTCGATCCGGGGGAAAGCTCGGTGGCGCTGACCCGCGACAACGGCGCCACGCTGGTGTTCCTGATGCTGTGCGAACGCCTGCCCCAGCCCGCAGAGGAGATCTCGCGCGAGGATGTCCGCCTCCAGCTGAGCAACCGGCGCCTGGCGGCCATGGCCGACGCCTACCTCGAAAAGCTGCGCGCCGAAGCCGTCATCGTCAGGCCATGAGTCAGGCCATGGGCGCGGGGGCGGTTGCCCTGACCTGCGGCGAGCCGGCAGGGATAGGCCCCGAGCTGGCCGCCGCCGCCTGGGCCAGGCTGAAGGGCGCCCTGCCCTTCTTCTGGATCGGCGATCCGGCGCATCTGCCGCCCGGCACCCCGGTGGAAACCATCCATGACCCGCGCGATGCGCTCATCGCCGGCGCCCGCGCCCTGCCGGTGCTGCCCCACCCCTTTCCCGAGCCCGCCGTGCCCGGCCGCCCCGCCCCGGCCAATGCCCCGGCGGTGATCGAGGTCATCGCGCGCGCCGTAGCGCTGGTGCGCCAAGGCCGGGCCGCGGCGCTGTGCACCGGGCCGATCCACAAGCGGGCGCTGCAGGAGGGGGCGGGCTTTGCCTTTCCCGGCCACACCGAATACCTGGCCCATCTGGCCGGGGTGGAGCAGGTGGTGATGATGCTCGCCTGCGACGGCCTGCGGGTGGTGCCGGCGACCATCCACATTCCGCTGGCCCGGGTGCCCGCCGCGCTGACTGCGCAGCTGCTGGAGCGCACCATCCGCATCACCCACGACGCCCTGCGCCGCGATTTCGCGCTCCCCGCCCCGCGCATCGCCGTGGCCGGACTCAACCCCCACGCCGGCGAGGGCGGCGCCATGGGCCGGGAGGAGATCGAGATGATCGCCCCGCTCCTGGAACGGCTGCGCGCCGAAGGGCTGGCGCTGAGCGGCCCGCTTTCGGCCGATACCATGTTTCACGAACGCGCCCGGCGCGGCTATGACGCGGCGATCGCGATGTATCACGACCAGGCGCTGATCCCGATCAAGACGCTGGCCTTCGACGAGGGGGTGAACGTCACCCTCGGGCTGCCCTTCATCCGCACCTCGCCCGATCACGGCACCGCCTTCGACATCGCCGGGCGCGGGATTGCGCGGCCCGATTCGCTGATCGCCGCACTGCGGATGGCGGCGGAGCTGGCGGCGAGGCGGGCGTCATGAAACTTCG
>JALSGY010000233.1 GCA_026982515.1 Paracoccaceae bacterium | reverse complement strand
ACCAGCGCCCGTGCCGCCTCGGCCGCCCGGTCGAAGTGGGTATTGCACACGATCCCCGCCTCCTGGCAATTGAGATAGAGCGTTACCCCGGGGCGGGCGATCAGCGGCAACAGGCGCTCGGCCTTGCCCGGGCTGGCGGGGGCCACGCGAAGATCGGCCGCGGCGAAGGCGGGGGAGGCGGCGATCTCGGCCAGCAGCGCCTCGGTGAGATTGCCGTCAAGGGCGATGATCCCGCCATAGGGTGCCTCGGCGCTGCCCAGGGTACCATCCTGCAACGGCGCCAGGATCCGCGCCCCGGCGGCCTCCAGCGAATGGGCATCGGCCACCGCCGCCACCAGCCCGTTGCCGCCCTCGATGGCCATGTAGCGATCGGTCGGCATATCTTCCGAGATGTAGATGTGCTCGGTCACCATCCCCATGCGCGCGCAGGCCGCCAGAAGCTCCCGGCCTTCTGCATCCCGCCCGACGACAGAAAGCAGCGCCGGCGTCATGCCGAATCGGCGCAATGTCATGGCGATGTTCATTGCCACCCCGCCGGGCAGGCGGGTGATCCGTCCCGGCACATCGGCGCCGGGGCCCAGATGCCCGGGGCTGCGGCCGATCACGTCCCACAGGACCGAACCGATGCAGATGATGTCATGGGCCTGCCTCATGGCGTGGTTCTGTCCCCTCCCGCGCCCCGAGGCAAGCCCCCTTCAATGCCTTGCAAATATCCCCGCCGGAGGCATGAAATGTCACGACAGGCCCCGCACCCCCTTGCATCCGGGAAAATTCGCGAGTATGGCCGCCCCATATCACAGGCGGGGTCTGGGCCGTCGGGGGAGACATCCCCGAACGGTCCGCCGGTTGGGCGCAGGCCCTGATGCCCCGCCGAGGCGCAAACCGGAAAGGAACTTGGACATGGCGCTCCCTGAATTCACCCTGCGTCAGCTGCTGGAAGCTGGCGTTCACTTCGGCCACCAGACCCGCCGCTGGAACCCGAAGATGGCTCCCTACATCTACGGGGCCCGCAACGGCATTCACATCATCGACCTCACCCAGACCGTTCCGATGCTGGACGCGGCGCTGCAGGCGATTCGCGATACCGTGGCCAAGGGCGGCTCGGTGCTGTTCGTGGGCACCAAGCGGCAGGCCCAGGGCCCGATCGCCGATGCGGCCGAAAAATCGGCCCAGTACTACATGAATCACCGCTGGCTGGGCGGCACGCTGACCAACTGGAACACGGTGTCCCAGTCGATCAAGCGGTTGAAGGAGATCGACGAGAAGCTGGCCGAGGGTGCCGAGGGCATGACCAAGAAGGAACGCCTCGGGCTGGAGCGCCAGCAGGCCAAGCTGCAGGCCAGCCTGGGCGGCATCCGCGAGATGGGCGGCCGGCCGGACATGCTTTTCGTGATCGATGTCAACAAGGAAGCGCTCGCGGTGGCCGAGGCCAACAAGCTGGGCATTCCGGTGGTGGCCGTGGTGGATACCAACTGTTCGCCTGATGGAATCGACCATGTGATCCCGGGCAACGACGACGCGTCCCGGGCGATCGCGCTCTACTGCGATCTGGTCGCACGGGCCGCCCTTGACGGCATGACCGCCCAGCTGGGCGCGGCCGGCGTGGACCTGGGTGAACTGGAAGCCGCCCCGGTGGAGGAAGCCGTGGCCGAGGAGGCCGCCCCCGCGCAGGAGGCCGCCTCAGAATCCCCGGCCGAAGAAAAGACCGGGGCCGAAGGCTGAGAAAAGTCGATGCCGGGCGCGGCGCGCCGCCGCCCCGGCCCAACCGATCATCAAATCCGAGGAGAAGCCAAGATGGCAATCACGGCCGCTATGGTGAAAGAGCTGCGCGATGCAACCGGCGCAGGCATGATGGATGCAAAGAAGGCGCTGACGGAAACCGGGGGCGACATGGAAGCCGCCGTGGACTGGCTGCGCACCAAGGGCCTGGCCAAGGCCGCCAAGAAATCCGGCCGCACCGCGGCCGAGGGGCTGGTGGGCGTGGCCGTCGAAGGGGGCAGGGGGGTCGCCGTCGAGGTGAACTCCGAAACCGACTTCGTCTCCAAGAACGCCGAGTTCCAGCAGATGGTTGCCGCCTTCGCGAAAGCCGCGCTTGGCGTGGATGACATCGAGGCGCTGAAGGCCGCCGAGATCGACGGCAAGCCGGTGAACGACATCCTGACCGAAGCCATCGCCAAGATCGGCGAGAACATGAACCTGCGCCGCATGGCGGTGGTGGAAGGCGACAGCCTGGCCACCTACGTGCACGGCGCCGTGGCCGATGGCCTGGGCCGGATCGGCGTTCTGGTGGGCCTCAAGGGCGAGGACAACGGTATCGGCAAGCAGATCGCCATGCACGTGGCCGCGGCGCAACCGGCCTCGCTTTCCGAGGCCGACCTCGACCCGGCGGTGCTGGAGCGCGAGCGCAAGGTGCTCACCGAACAGGCCCGCGAATCGGGCAAGCCCGAGCAGGTGATCGAGAAGATGATCGAGGGGCGGATGAAGAAGTTCCTCTCCGAGGTCACGCTGCTGGGCCAGCAGTTCGTGGTCAACCCCGATCTCACCGTCGGCCAGGCCGCCCGGGAGGCCGGAGTCGAGATTACCGGTTTCGTGCGCATGGCCGTGGGCGAGGGCGTCGAGAAGAAGGAAGAGGATTTCGCCGCCGAGGTGGCCAAGGCCGCCAAGGGCTGATACCCGGCTGGAAGAACTGGAACGGTGCGGCCTTGCGGCCGCACCGTCTTGCTGTTGCCGCCCTGATATTGGGGATGAGGAATGCGGCAACGACTACCAGGCAGGCACAAATACAAACACGTTACCCACCCCACCCGGTTTCCCGGTTCGGGCGTTTCAGACCGGAAATGACTGACCTGAAACGCCCAAGTGTTCCATGGCCTAATTGCCACCACTCACGGAACATGTGGAAATTGCCGATTTACCCTGCGTCAGGAAAGTATGGGATTCCCTACCTTCCGCACATCAGGGGCGTGAGATGGGGGA